>JAWLCP010000016.1:0-11724 GCA_041687115.1 Anaerolineae bacterium | reverse complement strand
CGGGCCTCGGTGCGAGCTCCTGGTTCTGTCGTGCGTCGCACATGGGTTTGCCTAGCTCATCGTTCGCACGGTGATGATCAGGGCCAGCGCGGCGCTTGCCACGGCGAGGACCGCCCAGTCGAGGGCGCGCATGCGGTAGTCGCGCCGGAACGTGCGGCCGGGGCGGCCGAAGCCGCGGGACTCCATGGCTGCGGCGAGCTCATCGCCCAGCTGGAAGGCCTGAATGAGCAGGGGTGCCATCAACGCCGGGTAGTGACGCAGCGCGGACAGCCCCGGCTCGAGGGGGATCCCGCGCGAGCGCTGGGCATCGAAGACGTCGCGGGCCTTCCGGCTCAGGACCGGCACGAATTGGAGCGAGGTGGTGAGCACGAAGGCGACCGGGTAGGGCAAGCCTGCCTTCACCAGGGCGTTGCCCAGATCCTCGGGCGGTGTGGTGCGGAAGAAGAGGAAGAAGGCGGAGGTGAGCGCGAGCAAGCGCAGGCTTGCCGTCAGGGCGGTTGGGAGATCGAAGGCGAGCCAGGAGATGAGGAACCAACTCACCGCCATGGCCGCCACGAGGCGGAGCCACCGTAGATAGGCGGTCCCCTCGCCGACGAAGACGATGACGAGCACCACCAGACCCAGCTCGACGAGCAGCCAGAGGGGTCCGTGTGAGGCGGCGATGAGGACGGCGTAGAGGAGCGTCAGAATGAGGCGGGTGCGGGGGTCGAGACGTGTATTTGTCTGGCCGAGCTGCGGTTCTGGGGTGTTGAGCGTGTCTAGTGACATGTCAGAGGTTGTATCGCTTCACGGATTCGGCAAGTATGAAGACGCGCCCCACGGTTGATGACGGGGAGAGCTCGGTCGGGAGACCTCGCGCAACAGGGAGAGAGATGTCGCCCAATAGAGAGAAGACCCTGGGGCAACCAGAGGCTCTAGACGGCTGCATCGATCTGTCCATCCCAATCTAGGGCTTGGCGGATCTGGAAGGACTGGGTGGGCTTCAGGCTGGCCCGGCGCATGGCCTCCGCGTCGCCCATGACGTCCCAGGGGTGGCCGTCGGCCACCACGCGCCCCTCCGCCAGGAGCACCCAGCGGTCGGCGCACCGCTCCGCGAAATCGAGGTCGTGGGTGACGAGGACGAGGCTCAACCCCTGCGCGCGGAGGTCGCTCAAGAGACGCTCCAGCGCCTGGCGGAAGGGCCAGTCCTGGCCCGTGGTGGGCTCGTCGAGGACGAGGATGTCCGGCCTGGCGGCCAGGACGGCGGCGAAGGCGACGCGCTTCTTCTCGCCCTCGCTGAGCCGGTACGGGGGGCGGTCGAGAAGGGGCTCCAGGTGAAACAGGGCCGTCAGCTCCTCCAGCCAGGCCTCGTCGTAGCGCCCCAGCACCCTCGCCCCCACCTCGATCTCATCGCGCACGAGGAGCTTGAAGAACTGGTTGTTGACGTTCTGAAAGACGAGGCCCACGTGGCGGGCGAGGTCTGAGACGGTGGCCCTCCGGGTCTCCTGGCCGAGCACGAGGACGCGCCCACGGTCCGGCCGGTAGAGGCCGTTGAAATGCTTGATCAAGGTGGTCTTCCCAGAGCCGTTGGCCCCCACCAGGGCCAGGCACGTGCCGGCGTCCAGGGTCAGGCTCACGTCGTGCAAGACAAGGGTGCGTCCGAAGGCGAAGTCAACGCCCTCCACCCTGAGCACGGTCTGGGTCCCCGTCGAGCCGCCGGCGGACGGATGGGGGGGAAGGTCGGACGGGAGCGGTCGTCCGGCCGCCGCGGAGGCGAGGGCCTCCACGGTGAGAGGGACCTGCGGGAGGCCGAGGGCCCTGGCCGTGCGCACGACGGGAGGTGGGTTCAGCCCAAAGGGTGTGACGTCGTCGGCCAGCACGTCCCGCGGCGTCCCGTCGCGAGCGATCCGCCCCCGATGGAGCACGACCATGCGTTGGGCATCGGCGACGGCGTTCTCCAACCGGTGCTCGGTGAGGACGACGGCCGTGCCGCGCCGATGGATCCTGGAGAGGGCGGCCCGCACGCGGTCGACGTTGGCGGGATCGAGGCTGGCGTAGGGCTCATCGAGGACCAGGACCTGGGGGCGGAGGGCAAGGGCGGCGGCGACGGTGACCAGGCGCTGCTCGCCACCGGAGAGCTGATGGGGCTCCCGGTGGAGCAGGTGGGTGACGCCCACGGTCTCGGCGACCCGGGCGACCCGCTCGCCGATCTCGCCAGCGGGGAGGCCGAGGCTCTCCAGCCCGAAGGCGAGCTCGCTCTCCACGGTGGTGTTGAAGAGCTGCGCCTCTGAGCTCTGAAAGACGAGACCCACGTGGGCGAACAGGTCGCCGACGGAATGTTCGCGGGTATCGAGGCCGGCCACGGTCACGCGGCCCTCCATCTGCCCCCCGTAGAAGTGAGGGATCAGGCCGTTGAAGGTCCGACAGAGGGTCGATTTCCCGGAGCCGCTGGGTCCACAGATCAACACATACTCCCCGGGCTCGACGTCGAGGTTCAGCCCGTCCAGGACCCAGCCCGCCGCCCGGGCGTAGCGGTAGCGGAGATCCCGAACCTGGATCACCGGCTCAGGCACGGGGGGCGCCCGTCCCTTCCAGCTCGACGTAGCCGGCGCGCTCCAAGAGCCTGAGGGCCAGCACACCGACGACGGAGCCGAGGACGGTGCTGACCAGGAACGAGGCGATCAGGACGCCCAGGGCCATGGTGCTGCGCATGAACACCGGCGCCACGAGCAGGCCACTGACCAGGGCGCCCAGAATGCCGGTCCCGACGATCTCCCCGAGGGCTCCCCAGTAGAGGCTGTGGGTGACCCGGTAGGCAGTGCCGGCGAGGAAGGCCCCGATCATCCCGCCGGGGAAGGCGAGCAGCGTGCCCACGCCGAGGGCGTTGCGCAGGACGGCGATGATGGCGGCGATGGTCATCGCCCACCACGGGCCGAGCATCATAGCGCCGACGACGTTGACGAAGTGCTGGGTCGGATTGACCTTGGCGATGCCGACCGGGAACGACGTGAAGGGCGAGAGGGCCACGCCGATGGCCACCAAGATCACGGCTTGAGCCACCTTTCGAGTACTGGTCTGCACGGTCACCTCCTCATACTCGGTACGGCGGGCTTATGGGACGAGATACACGCCCATGGGTCCCGCTGATCACCACCGGTCTCCGTCCTCATTCCTCCTGACGGAAGTGCTGCCACCCCGACGCCTCCAGCGGCACCTCCTGCCCGTCCTCCAGGGCCAACCAGCGCCCCTCCTGCGCGGGGAGGACGTGGCCGATGGCGGTCACAGGCGTGCCCGTCTCCTCCTGCACCGCGGCGATGACGGCGTCGGCCTCGCCGGGGGACGCGGTGAAGCAGAGCTCGTAGTCATCGCTGGCACCGAGGGGCAGCCGCCAGGCAGGCCGGTCGGTGAGCTCCGCCACGCGACGGGCGGCGGGCGAGATGGGCAGACGGCCGGCCCACAGCCGGACGCCGACCTGGCTCCGGTCGCAGATGTGGGCGACGTCGCTGCTGAGGCCGTCGCTCACGTCGATCATCGCGGTGGCCGCCCCGGACGGGGCGATGACGGCCGCCTCCGACAGGCGAGGCGTCGGGGTCAGATAGCGGGCGAGCAGGAACTGGCGCTGCGAGGCGCTCAGCGAGAGACCGGGCTCGAGGGCGACGGTCAGGCCGGCGGCCGCGTCCCCGAGGCTGCCGGTCACGAGCACGCGGTCCCCGGGACGCGCGCCGGAGCGGAGGAGCAGATGGCGGCGATGGACGCGCCCCAGGACACAGACGTCGATGAAGGCGCGCTCCGGAGAGCGGGCCATATTCCCGCCCACGACGGCGGTCTGGAACCGATCCCCCTCCTCCCGCAGGCCGCGGTAGAGCTCCTTCACCCAGGCGACGTCGGTAGTGGACGGCAGAGCGAGGGAGACGAGGGCGTGCTGGGCCCGGCCGCCCATCGCGGCGATGTCGCTGAGGTTGATGGCCAGCGCCCGCCGGCCGAGCTGCCGCGGCGTGATAAGGTGGCGGAGGAAATGGACGTCCTCCACCTGGCTGTCGACGGTGGCGAGGATGAGCTCATTCTCCCCGTCGGCGAGCACCGCGACGTCGTCCCCGATCCCGACCACGACGTCGGGCCGCTCGACGGCGACGATCTGGGCAATTGCGTCGATGAGGGGGAACTCCCCCAGGTCGGAAATCTGCTGCATGGAATGGCTCCTGGCTCGGCAGGTAGACAGTCGCGGTGAGTCGTCATGCCGCCTCCATGGGCATGATGCGGGCGACCCCAGCCAACTGCTCGGACGTAAGGGCGTAGATTCGGTCAAAGAGGGCCACCTTGAAGCTGGCCGGGCCCCTGGCCTCCGGGGCCGCCAACTCGGCGGCGACACCGAGACAGGCCAGTCCCCCCACCGCGGCCACGAGATGGTCCCCCTCGACGGCGGCGAAGGCGGCGACGGCGGTGGTGGCCATGCCGCCGGTGCCCGTGATGGTCGTCAGCCAGCGGTGGCCGTTGTCCACCCGCAGGGCACGCCGGCCGTCGGAGACGATGTCCCGCTCGCCGGTGATGGCGACGGTGGTCCCCACCTCGCGCGCCAGGGCCCAGGCGACAGAGACGGGATCGTCAGCGCCCATCACGCTCTGCACCCCTCTCACCATGGCCCCGCGGCGGGGGCCGGCGTGGGTGTCCAGGCCCAAGGCCTCACCCAGGGAGGCGATCTCGCCGGCGTTCCCCCGCACCACGGCGATCTCGAGCTCGTCCAGCAGGCGGAGGCTGCTCTCGGTGCGCAGCGTGGTGGCGCCGGCGCCGACGGGATCGAAGACGACGGGGATCCCACGCTCGTTGGCCCGGCGTCCGCCGACGCACATCGACTCGACCCGGGCCGGGGTCGGCGTGCCGAGGTTGAGGAGCAGGGCATCGGCCTGATCGACCATCTCGGCCACCTCCTCCAGGGCGTAGGCCATCACGGGCAGGGCCCCCAGATGGAGGGTCAGATTGGCGCTGTCATTCATCACCACGAGATTGGTGACGTGGTGAATCAGAGGCCGCTCCTGGCGGATGCGCGAGAGGGCTTGCGCGATGCGGCTGTTGACGTCGACCATGGACCCTCCTGGGGTTCAGCGATTGGACCTTGAGCGCTTCGGCTGGGACGTCCCAGCCGAACGGCGCACGACCGTCAGGAGCCGGCGGGCCGCCGCCTCTGGATCGGGCGCGCCGACGACGGCGGAGATGACGGCCACGCCGGCCGCGCCGGCCGCGATGACCGCGGCGGCGTTCTCGGCCGTGACGCCCCCGATGCCCACCACGGGGATGGAGACCGCCCCGGCGATCTCCTCTATCCCCTCGACGCCGATGGGGACCCCGGCGTCGGGCTTGCTGGGCGTGCCGTAGACGTCGCCGACGCCCAGGTAGTCGGCGCCATCCTCCTCTGCCCGGCGCGCCTCCTCGACCGTGCCCGCCGACACGCCCAGGATGCGGTGCGGCCCGATCAGATCGCGAGCGAGGGGCGCGGGCATGTCGTCCTGCCCGACGTGGACGCCCTCGGCGTCGAGGGCCAGGGCGACGTCGACCCGATCGTTGACGATGAGCGGGACACCGGCCTGGCGCGTGATGGCGTGCAGCGCCTGGCCCAGCTGGATCATCTCCCGGGTGGTAGCGCTCTTGGCACGGAGCTGGACGGCGGTGGCGCCGCCCGCCACCGCCGCCTGAACCACCGCGGTGAGCGGCTGGGACGTCCCAGCCGGGCGCTCGCCGGCGGCCTGGCGGCTGGTAATGACGTAGAGATCCCAATCCACCATGGGTCAGACCTCCGACAGGCGCCGGCCGGCGCGATTGAGGACCAGGTGGAGGAGGAACGCGGCGACGAAGCCGGGGATGGAGGCGCCGAGGGTGGGCAGCAGATCGGCGATGAGGTGATAGACGGCGACGCCGCCGGCCCACGCCACCACCGCCATCCAGTTCACGCCCCTCCAGTACCAGTAGGCACCCCCGCGTCGATAGAGATCCTCGACGTCCAGCTCGCGCTGGCGGAGCACGAAGTAGTCGGCGGCCAGTATCCCAAACAGGGGTACGAAGACGGAGCCGATGAGGAGGAGGAAGTCGAAGTAGCGGCCCATGGTCAGGAAGGCGGCCAGGGCCAGGCCGACCGCCCCGATGATCACGACGAGGACGCGCTGGCTGACCTGAGGGAAGACGTTCTGCAGGGTCACCGCGGCCGAGTAAATGTCGGCGAAGGCGTTGTCGGTCTCGTCGACCAGCACGACCAGGAGGGCGACCACGCCGCCGGTCACAGCCATGATGGCGGCTGCCAGATTCTGGGGGGTCGGCTCGGCCATCTCCTGGGTGAGGATGAAGAGGGCGCCCAGGCCGTAGAACCAGACGTTGGCCACGAGGTAGCCGAGATAGGTGCCCCAGAAGGAGGATCTGCTCCCCCTGGCGAAGCGATTGTAATCCGCAACCAGGGGCAGCCATGAGACGGGCATAGCCACCACCAGGTCGACGGCGAGCAAGAAGGGGAGATCGCCGGTGCCAGGCTCGGTCAGGAGGGCCAGCACGTCGACCTGGAGGAAGAGATAGACCGTCATCCAGGCGGTGGCGCCGTAGACGAGCCAGACGCCGAACTTCTCCAGCCACTGGCGGACGACGACCAGCGGCCCGCCCAGGGCGAGGAGAACGCACCACACGGCGCAGACGGACAGCCAGAAGCCGTAGCTGGAGAAGCCGAAGAGGGCCCGGCTGACCTGGTTGGCGGCCAACCCGATCACCCAGAACTCGAAGGCAGTCCAGCCGATGAGCTGGATCAGGTTGAACAGGCTGGGCAGGTACGACCCGCGCCGTCCGAGGACCGGCCGGAGAAGCACCATGGTGGGCACGGCGTGGTCACTGCCGGCTACCCCGGTGAGGGCGAGCAACAGGCTGCCGATGAGGGTACCCACGAGCGCGGCCAGCAGCGCCCAGCCCAGGCTGAGGCCGGGGACGAGAAGCGCCCCGGCCTCAAGCACCAGCAGGCCCACGCCGAGGCTCGACCAGAGGACGAAGAGGTCGATGAAGCGGAGGGAGCGATGCTCCGCGGGGACGGGCTCAATCCCCCATTCCGGAGGCGCTTTGACCTCGGGAAGAGGGGAGGAACGTTGTTCCGCTTGCTGTGCCATGAGACCTCCTTTGCTGAGAGCACGGCTGGGACGTCCCAGCCGGCTGGGAAGCAAAGGAACAAGAGAGGCCGTCCCCGGCGCAGGAGACGGCCCTCTCGAGAGCGTAGTCAATGTGTCCACTCGTCCGTCGTCTTCCTACGCCGGCATTACCCGGGTCAGGTTCGTTGGGTCGGTCCTGTCGGCCGTGTAACCTCAAGGACGCCTCTCAGCCTGGTTTCCCATGCTCCCCAGCGACGTTTGCAGTCGATTTGACACTAGTCTACCACAGCGCCAACCCGGTGTCAAGGATGCACATCTGATCGCGATACCATCGGCGTTCGGACAAACTTCTTGCAGAGAGCGCCGGCGCGATAGGAACTGCGCACGAGAGGACCAGCGACGACGCCCTGGAAGCCGCTGCCCCGGGCCCACTCCTCATAGCCCCTGAACTCATCGGGGGCGACGTAACGGAAGACGGGAAGCTGCCGCTCGGCTGGGACGTCCCAGCCGGTGGGCTGCAGGTACTGGCCGAGGGTCAGCATGTCGCACCCCGCGCGGCGGAGGTCACGTAGTACGTGGAACACCTCCGCTGCGCGCTCCCCGAGGCCGAGCATCAGGCCTGACTTCGTCGCACCGTGGCTGGGACGTCCCAGCCGGCTCGGACGTCCGAGCCGGTCGCTGTGTGCCTTTGCGTACGCCAACAGCCCGAGGGAGCGCCGATAGTCGGCCCCGGGTCGCACCTGCGGGTAGAGCCGGGGCACCGTCTCCAGGTTATGATTCAGGACATCGGGCTCGGCGGCCAGGACCCGGTCGAGGGCAGCGCGCGAGCCAGCGAAGTCCGGAATGAGCACCTCGACCGTGGCGCCGGGCAGACGACGATGGAGGGCATCGATGGTGACCGCAAACTGCCCGGCGCCGCCGTCCGGCAGGTCGTCCCGGGTCACAGACGTCACGACGACGTGCTCGAGGCCCAGGCGGGCGGCGGCCTCGGCGACCCGCTCCGGCTCGTGGGGGTCGGGGGGAGCAGGTCGTCCGTGGTTCACCGCGCAGAACCTGCACCCGCGCGTACACGTCTCCCCGAGGATCATGAAGGTGGCCGTCCCGCGCCCGAAGCACTCGGGCAGATTGGGGCAGCGAGCTTCCTGGCAGACGGTGTGGAGGTGGAACTCAGCGAGGAGATGCTCCATGCGGCCCACCGCGGCCTCGGCCTCAGGGGACACGCGCTGCCACAGCCAGGAGGGGTGCTCGAGGGTTTCCCCGGCCAGAGCGGCAAGCGCGGCAGGATCACCTCGGCGCACCGGGCGGCCGAACACCGCGGCGAACGCCCGTATGAAGCGATCGGCCACGTCCTCACCACGGGGCACGAGCTCCAACTCTCGCTCCATGGAGGTGACGCCGCGATCGGTGATGCCGCAGGGGATCAGCAGGTCGAAGTGGGGCATGTCTGGCGCCACGTTGAGGGCCAGGCCGTGCCGGGTCACGCCGTTATGGACGGCAAGACCGACGGCGGCGATCTTGCTGCCGTCGAGCCACACCCCAGGATGGGCGTCGAGACGGGTGCCCGGCAGCCCGTAGCCCTCTAGGACACGGATGACGACCTCCTCCAGGCGGCGGACGTAAGCGTACAGGTCGCCCCCAGCCAGCTTGAGGATGGGGTAGACCACCATCTGCCCCGGCCCGTGATAGGTAGCCCGACCACCGCGGTCGGTGGGGACCACACGGACCCCGGCCTGGCGCAGGCGCGAGGCGGAGGCGAGAACATCCTCCTCGCCTCCGCCCCGTCCGACGGTGATGACCGCCGGGTGCTCCAGCAGGAGCAGGGTGTCGCCCACGGCGCCTTTCGCGCGCGCTGCCGCGATGCGCTCCTGGAGCCGGCAGGCCTCCTCGTAGGGAACCGTTCCCAGCCGAAAGGCGGAGATGGGATGTCCCTCGCCGTCCACCCGCCGGGCTCCTTGAGCTACCACTTCGGCAGGTGGAGGGAGCGCTTCTCGACATCCATCGCCGCATCCACCAGAGCCTCTCCGATGCTGGGATGCGCCGGAATGAAGCGCATCAGCTCGTGGACCGTGGCCTCGGAAAGCATGGCCACCGCGGCGACGTTGATGAGATCGAGGGCACCGGGGCCCATCATGTGCACACCCAGGATGCGGCCGTAGCGCTTGCCGGCCACGATCTTGATGGCACCGGCGGTCTGGTTGAGGATCATGGCGTAGGGATTGATGGCGATGGGCACCTTACCGACCGCGATCTCAAGCCCCCGATCCTCGGCCTGATCCTGGGTCAGGCCGACCCAGGCGACCGACGGTGAGGTGTGGAAGCAGCGGGGCATGCTGTCGTAATCCATGGTGCTGGCCCGGCCCATGGCGTTCTCGGCGGCCACGATGCCCTCGGCGTTCGCCTTGTGGGACCACATGGGGCCGGCGGTCACGTCGCCGATGGCGTAGATGCCGGAGACGTTGGTTCTCATACGCTCGTCCACCTGCACGGCGCCCTCGTCCATCCTCACACCGACCTGGCGCAGGCCGAGCCCGGCGGAGTTGGGGAGGTGACGCGCGGCGACCACCCTGTCGGTGGGCACCTCTTCCGCGCCGCCGTCCAGGACGACGGTGAGCGAGCCATCTTCGCCCTCTCGGATAGCCTCCGCGGCCGCGCCCCGTTTCACCCCGATCCCGCTGTCGTGAAAGAACTTGGCCAGTCGCTGGGATATCTCGCGATCCGCCTCGGGGATCATCTGGCGGGTGGGGCTGATGAGGGTGACCTGGCTGCCGATCCAGTTGAAGTACTGGGCAAGCTCGAAATCCCAGGCCTGATTGCCGATGACGACCACGCGGGGCGGGACCTCGCGCAGGGCGTCGGCCTCCCTGGTCCCAATGACGCCGGGCAGCTCCACGCCCTCGATGGCGAGTTGAGCCTGAACGGCGCCGGTGGCAACGAGAACGTTGCGAGCCTTGATCTCCCTATCCCCTTGCCCCGTGACCTGCACCGTGTCCGCGGCCGTGAGCTTCCCGCGCCCGTCGATGATCTCGACGCCGTAATCGACGAGCTGCTCCCTGGTGCCCATGCGCAGTCCCTCAATGAGGAGATCCTTCTCATCGTGGAGGGCATCCACATCGAGCTCCGGGTCTCCTGCCTGGATGCCGAAATGGCCCGCCTCACGGATGGCGTTCATCCTTCGAGCGGCGGTGATCAGGAAGGTGAGGGGAATGCAGTTGTGGTTCATGCACTTGCCGCCGATGTGAGCCTCCTCGACGACGGTGACCTTGCCGCCCAGCTGCGCGGCCCGTATGGCCGCCGCGAACCCGCCGGAGCCTCCGCCGATGATGACCAGATCTTGACGCTCAGCCATGGATCATCCCTCCCCCGCCTCGCCGCGACCTGGTCCCTCGGCGAAGATCAGCGCCGGGTGCTCGAGGAACTGGACGACGGTCTGAAGGAAGGCGGCGCCCGGCGCCCCGTCGACGACGCGATGATCGATGGTGAGGCTGAGGACCATCTTCGAGCGGGCGGCGACCTGTCCGTCGATCAGGGCCAGCTCCTCGGCGATGGTCCCCACCCCAAGGATGGCGACCTCGGGGGGATTGATGATGGGGGTGAAGGCGTCGACGCCGTACATCCCCAGGTTGGTGAGGGTGAAGACGCCGCCGCTGACCTCATCGACACTGAGCTCGTTCGCGCGCGCACGCCGCGCCAGATCCTGGATCCTATCGCTGATCTCGAGGATCGTCAGCCGATCTGCATCGTGAACCACGGGCACGATCAGGCCCTCGTCCAGCGCCACGGCCACGCCGACGTTGATCTCCTCCGGGAGGAGGATCTGGTCCGCCTGCTCGTCGAGCTGGGCGCCAAGCATGGGATGGTCCCTGAGAGCGACGGCTACAGCCTTAACCAACAGATCGGTATACGATACCTTGCGATCCCAGCGCTCGCCCAGGGCCTGGCGGGTGCGCTTGAGCTCGGTCACGTCGGCCGTCGCGGTGAGCGTGAGCTGCGCCATCGAGCGAAGGCTGCAGGCCATCTGCTCGGCGATGGCCTGGCGCATGCCGGCGAAGGGAACAGCGCTGGGTGGCGCCTCGGGCCTCTCGAGGGCGCGGAGGACGTCCTCCTCGACGATGCGCCCCTCCGGTCCAGTCCCTTCGATCCTAGTGAGGTCGAGCCCTTCCTCCTCCGCAATACGGCGGGCGAGAGGGCTGGCTCGAACCGCTGCCCTCTCCTCGTGAAAGCGGTCCACATCGTCTTCAGTGACCAACCCATCCGGCCCCGACCCCTCCACTTGGGTGAGGTCGACGCCCAACTGCTCCGCGCGACGCCGTGCCGCTGGAGAGGCGGGTACGAAGCGCCGCTCCACCTCCTCCTCAGGAACGGGCTCCTCCGCCTTTGCCACCTCGGGCGCAGGGGCCTCCTCCGCGGGGACTGACGGGACCTCCTCCAGCTCGGGCATCTCCTCCCCAGGCTGGAGCACGAACCCGATGACGGCCCCCACGGGGCGGCTCTCGTTCGGCGCGACGACGTGGCGTGCGACGCCGTCGGCAGGCGCCTCGATCTTGTAGGTGATCTTCTTGCTCATGACGACGACGAGGGGCTCCCCCTTCTGCACCTGGTCGCCGTCGTCCTTGAGCCATTTGACCACCTTTCCGTC
>JAWLCP010000015.1:14641-43038 GCA_041687115.1 Anaerolineae bacterium | reverse complement strand
CGGCCACCTACGTGACCATCGCCACGCTGGGCGAGCCCATCGGATCGACGCTGCTCGCCTGGTGGCTGCTGGGGGAGCGTCCGACCGCCTGGGCTGTGGTGGGAGGCGCGCTCATCCTGGCGGGGATCGTCGTCGCGTCACGGGCCGAGCGCCACCTTCGAAGAACCTAAACATTCGTCCCTTGCCGTTCATTCTTCATCTGTCATTGGCAATTGGTCATTTAGGATTTGTCAATTTTCATTCGTCGTCCGTCATTCCTCATCGATTCCCCACCAGTACATATCCGCCAGCTTCCGGTGCTCCTCCCGGAGGCGCACGTAGCTCTCGTACCGGTGTTCGCTCACCTCTCCTTCCTCGACAGCCTCCTTGACCGCGCACCCCGGCTCCACGGTGTGGGTGCAGTCGGAGAAGCGGCAGTCGGCCACCAGCGGCGCGATGTCCGGGAAATAGGCGTCCACCTCTTCCGGATCCATATCGAAGAGGGCCAGGGCGCGCAGGCCGGGTGTGTCGGCCACCCATCCTTCCTCCCCGTCTCCGTCGTCGGGAGCTGACGGACCGGCCTCCACCGGCACCAACTGGGGCACGACGGTGGTATGCCGCCCCTTCCGCGTGGCGCGGCTCACCTCCCGCACCCGTAGACCGAGGCCTGGTTGCATCTTGTTCAGGAGACTCGTCTTCCCCGCCCCTGAGGGCCCGACCAGGGCCGATATGCGGCCCACCAGCAGCTCGTGGAGCTCCTCGATGCCTTCCCCGGTCTTCGCGCTGGTGTACACTACGCGGTAGCCGACCTCCTCGTAGATATCAAACAGCTCGTGTGCTTCCTCGCGGCTGACCAGGTCTGTCTTATTGGCGCATACGATGGCGGGGATCTCTTGGAGCTCCGCTCCCACCAGCAGTCGGTCCAGCATCCTCAGACGGGGCGCTGGCTCGGCGCAGGCGAACACGAAGACGACGTGATCCGGATTGGCGATGATGACCTGCTCCCGCTCGGAGAGATACCCTCTCCGTGTCCAATGGCGGGAGCCCCGTCCGGCCGATGGGGCGAGGCGGGCCAGAGCGCGCTCCCGCTCCGCGACCTCCTCGATCATCCCCTCGATCATCCCCCCGTCCTCAACGCGGCTGATCCGCACCCGGTCGCCGACGGCCACGAGGTCCGTATCGAGCCACTCCTCCTTCAGGCGCCCTCGTAAGCGGCACGTGAAATCGCCCTCCTCGGTATGCACCGTGAAGAAGCCGCTCTGCGCTTTGATCACCAATCCCTCAATCAGCTCAGACATATGGACAAGACCCTCCAGAAATGGAATAATTCAACAGGTGGATTGTAGCGTATGCGCGATCCCTGTCAACACTGCCCACGTCCCCCTCGCCAGGCCTGGTTGACTCTGGGCCGCTCCCGGTTACAATCATGCGCATATGCGCAGTCTATCCGTCCGAACGGTTCCCGCTGTCGTGCTCCTTGTCCTGCTCTCCATCTCACTTGGTTGTGGGGGCCGCACCACCGGCACGCCGGATCAGGCGTCATCTCCTTCCGTCTCTCCGGTCCCTCCCCGCATCTACCTGCCCGGGGTCAGCAGCGAGGGGGGAGCGACCGCGCCGTCTCCCCTGCCCGCGCCGACCGGGGAGCCGCAGGGGGAAACGGAGGTTCCGCAGACACCGACGCCGACGCCTCTCCCGCCTCCCGTCCCCAAGCCCGGCTATGGGGTCCAGCTCCACATCCCGCCTCGCTGGGAGATGGAGCCGACCCTCCGCTGGGCTCAGGGGCTTGGGGTCGGCTGGATCAAGGAACAGGTGCAGTGGCACACCATCGAGCACGGCCCTGACGACTTCGATTGGCAGAACCTCGATCGCGTCGTGGAGGGCGCCCACCGGGCTGGCTTCAACATACTGCTCGGCGTCACAAGGGCGCCAGATTGGACCCGCGCGGTGGAGATGGACGGCGGGCCGCCCACCGACTACGCCCAGTTCGGACGCTTCATGGAGCAGCTGGCCGGTCGCTACCGCGGCCGCGTCCGCGCATACGAGCTGTGGAACGAGCCCAACCTGGTCCGGGAATGGCGCGGGGACACCCTGGACGCCGCCCACTTTGCCTCCCTGGTGGCCGAGGGGGCCAGGGGTGTCCGCGCCGCCGATCCGGATGCCATCGTGGTCAGCGGGGCGCCGGCCGTAACCGGCATCGACGACGGGGAGACGGCCGTCGACGATCGCGCCTTCCTGCGTGGGATGCTCGAAGCGGGGATCGAAAGGCACGTCGACGCCATTGGGGCCCACCCCTACGGGTACGCCAACCCTCCGGCGGAGAGCTGGGAGGACGAGACCCACGTGGCCACCAGCCACAACGACCATCCCAGCTTCTTCTTCCGCGACACCCTGGAGGACTATCGCCAGATTATGCTCGACTACGGCGTCGAGGGGCATCAGATCTGGGTCACCGAGTTCGGCTGGCCGTCACCGCAGGGCATAGGGGAGATGGACTTGACCGGGTGGGAGTACGGGAGTCAGGTCACCGAGGCCCAGCAGGCGGACTACGTCGTGCGGGCCTTCCACATGGGGGATGAGCGACCGTGGGTGGGCCCTATGTTTCTGTGGAACCTGAACCTGGCCACCATCTGGGGGTCGGAGAACACCTTCTCGGCCTACAGCCTCCTCCGGCCCGATGGCTCCTACCGGCCTGCCTACGTCGCGCTTCGCCTCGCCGCGCCGCTGGAGCCGTAGGGGGCTGCTTTCGCCCCTTGTTGCTTCGCCTCCCCCTGCGCCTCGGCTCCCACTGACCCAGGTGGCCTGTCATTGCGAGGAGCAACGCGACGAAGCAATCCCCATCCTCACCAGCGGGCGCCCTAAGGATTTGTACTCGGCGGTCCCGCCCAGTCGCCTTCAGCCCCGTGATCGCTCCACCGCCGCGGGCCAAGGGTGAAGCTTGTGCCAGGGTAAGGTTTGGAGCAGGCGCTTCAGCGCCGTGCCGGCTTCAGAGACGACGCAGTCTCCTCCTTCGCCGCCTGATCAGCTCTACGGCTCCGTCGTCGCCTCGGGCGTAGGGGTTACGTAATCCTCTTGGGCCTCCGGTGGCAGCTCCGAGAGCGGCAGCCCGTAGTACGCCTCCACCACCTGGCGCGTCATCGGCGCGGCCACTGTGGAGCCCTCACCCGCGTTCTCCACCATCACCACCAGTGCGATCTCCGGTGCGTTGGCCGGCGCGTACGCGGCGAACCACGAATGGGGCTCCGCGTCTGCGCCGCCCGCCTCCGCCGTCCCCGTCTTACCCGCCACGGGGATGTTCAGTCCCGCGAAGCGGTGGCTGGCCGTCCCCAGGGCGGATGACGCCGTCACCCCCAGCAGGCCCTCCTGCAGCGCTGCCAGGTGGCCCGCGCTGATCGGCAGCGTTCCGACCACCTCTGGCTCCGTCAGCTCTTCCGGCCTCTCCTCATCCCCCTCGATGCGGTCGATGATGAACGGACGATACAGGGTGCCCCCGTTGGCGACGGCAGCCATCATCCGCGCCACCTGCAGGGGTGTCACCCGCAGATACCCCTGACCGATGGCCAGGTTGACCGTATCCCCCGGATACCAGGGCTGATTCATCGCCTCCGCTTTCCATGCCGCGTCTGGCATCATGCCGCTCTCCTCCACCAGCCCTTCCAGCTCGGTGGGCTGGCCAAGCCCAAAGCTCTTCCCGAACTGGGGCAGAATCTCGGGGTCGATCTCGTGCAGCGCTTTGCCCACGTTGTAGAATGTCACGTTGCAGGACGCGGAGAGGCCGTCCTTCAGCGTGATCTCTCCGTGCCCGTCTTCCTTCCAGCAGTACTTGCGGGCACCCCGTCCCAGGCCATCCCAGTAGCCGGGGCAGGAAAACGTCGATGCCTCCGGGTCCAGTCCGCCTTCTTCCATCCCTGCCGACATCGTCACGATCTTGAACACCGACCCGGTGGGGTAGGTCCCCTGCGTGGCGCGGTTAAACAGTGGGTGACGTGGGTCGGAGAGGACCTCCGCTCGTGTCATGCTGGCCGCCGGCCCAACCAGGATGTTGGGATCGAACCCCGGGCCGCTGACCAGCGCGCGCACCGCGCCGTTGCTCACGTCGAGCACCACGATGGCCCCTTTGCGGTCCCCCAGAATCCCCTGGACCCGCTCCTGGAACTCGCGATCGAGTGTGGTGTGAATCGGGCGTCCCAGGGTCGCCTCCCGGTGGCCCAGCTCGACCACCGTCTCACCGGCCCCCGTCACCACCGCCAGGGTCCCGCCGTGCCCCCCCGCCAGGGTCTCCTCGCCCCACGCCTCGAGTCCCGCGATACCCACCATCTCGTCACCCCGGTATCCGCGACGCCGGTACGCTGTCAGCGCCTCGGCCGGGACCGGCGCCACCCAACCGACCACGTGACCGGTGGCCTCCCCGTGGGGGTAGAGCCGTCCCTGCTTCTCCTCCCGGTAGATCCCTGTGATCGAGCTGAGGGCATCGTTCTGCTCCACGCTCACCGCGGCGGGGATGTCGGCGATGGGGACCTTCCACTCCGGGTTTGCCGACCCGTATCGGCTCTGTATCGTCTCGGGAGCGAGCCCCGTGATGGATGCCAGCGTCGCCAGCAGGGTGGTCTCGTCCTCGATCTGGCCTGGAATCACCCCGACGGTCACGATCGTTCCCTGCGTGGCCAGCCCCAGGCCGTTCCGGTCGTAGATGTTCGCCCTCACGGGGATGGTGTACGTCGTGCGGAAGTACTTGTCTCCCGCCAGCTCAGGCCAGATCAGCCCGCTGTCCCAGTCTACTCCCCATGCGCGCCCCTCCAGAAGCAGCGACATCGTGTTCTCCGCCGTCATCGTCCCGAACAGGGCCGTCTCCAGCGTCACGTCGAACGAGGCCGTGGCCCGGTCGTCTTCGCGTAGTACCGAGCGGAGCTCCGTCGTCACCGTGAGGACCGAGCCGCTGCTCAGCGCGTTTCGGTACCGCTGCGCGAAGGCGTCCGCATCCACTGCCGCCCGGCTCTGCGTCGAGAGCAGGCTGTACATCGTGGGGTACTCCTCAGCCTCCCAGGCGCTCAGAAACAGGGCGGCTGCTGCTTCCGCCGACGGGGGCACGGGCGTGGTCGTCGGTTCATCCGTCGGCGTGGCCGTCGGCTCGGCGACCGGTGGTGGGGTAGGGAGCGAGCCGCAGGCCGCGGTGAGCACCAGCGCGACCGTCGCCGCACCCAGCAGCCACCGTGTGTAAGGTCTTCGGGTCGTGATCATGCGGGTGTCCAGATCTGGCGGTGGACGTGGCACGAGTGGCCCGTGTGGTTCTGGCACACGACCGGGACGTCCGCGGGAAGCGCGAGCCCCCGCTGGCGAACCCGGAGCGCGACGTGGCACAGCGGGAGTCCCATCACGCTGGCGTAGCATCCCTCGACCTTCGCCACCGGGTTGAAGCCCTGGTGCTGAATCGCGTACGCCCCCGCCTTGTCCAGCGGGTCTCCGCTCGCCACGTAGGCCCGGATCTCTGCCTGGCTGTAGGAGCGCATCCTCAGCCGCGTCTCCACCAGGTCCGTCGCCGCCCCTCGGCTCGAGTCCCACACCGTCGCGGCGCTGTAGACGAGGTGCGACCGTCCGCGGAGGCGACGGAGCATCGCTCTCGCGTCGTCCGGATCGCTTGGTTTACCCAGGATCTCTGCTTCTCCGGGGCTTTCTTCTAGGGCTACGATCGTGTCGCATGCGATCACCAGCGCACGATGTCGACCGTCGAGCTCAGCAGCAAGCGCTTTGGCGCGGCTCAGGCGGGTCACCAGTTCGGCCGGCGTCTCGTCCGCCCTCGGGATCTCCCTCACGTCTGAGGTCGTGACCTCGAAGCGCAGGCCCAGCAGGCTCAGCAACTCGCGGCGTCTGGGGGATTGTGAAGCCAGGATCAGGTTCCACTCACGCATCTGGAGTCGTATTCTATCACACAATGCGCCAACTCGGTAGCGAATCCCCCTCCCTCCTGGCCCAGCCATAGCCTGACGCAGTCAGGCCCTGGGCCGTCATTGCGAGCGCAGCGAGGCAATCCCCACCCCCACACCTGTCATTGCGAGTCATCCCATGGCGCGCCCGCCACTCAGCATACAAGAAACCTTCGAACACTGTCATTGCGAGGAGCGCAGCGACGAAGCAATCCCCACCCTCACCGGCGCGCACCCTGAGGATTTGTACTCGGCGGTCCCGCCCAGTCGCCTTCAGCGCCGTGATCGCCCCACCGCCGCGCGCCAGGGGTTCGTAGTAGGCGCTTCAGCGCCGTGATCCCTCCACCGCCGCGTCTCAGAGCCCCGCTCTGCTTGGTCTACTCTGCTTCCAGGATCTGCCTCGCCCACTCGGCGGCACGCTCCAGCTCTCCTTCCCTCAGCGGGCCCTCCGTCCCCTCTACGATGAACCCCTCTGGGGGAACCGCCAGCTCCCCTCCCTTCCTCCTCAGCCTGTCCGCGATCGGCTTGGCGGCGTAGCCGAACAGTCCCACCAGGAACTTGAGGAGAGCTGAGTCCATCTCTTCCACCGCGAACCGAGTGTCAAACGCCGCCACCCGCACTCCTCTAAGGCCCCCAGCGGGAATGCGCTTCAGCAGATTCTTCGTGGCCGGCGTGGCTCGAAATCCCCGCGTGGGGGAGCCGACGACCAATACGTCCACCTTCGTCAGCGCCTCCGGCTCAGCGTCCGTCACCCGCAGCGTCTCGGTCTCTTTCGGGGAGCCCAGCGCATCGCCGATCGCGTGCGCAACCTGCTCGGTGTTGCCGAAGACCGAATCGTAGACCACCAGTGCCTTCACCACCACATGCCTCCAATCCCGCTCAACCTCGTCATTCCGAGTCTATCCTTGGCGCCTGACTGCCTGTGTCATTGCGAGCGCAGCGAAGCAATCCCCATCCTCGCCAGCGCGCGCCCTAAGGGTTTGTACCAGGCGCTCCCGCCCAGGCGCCTTCAGCGCCGTGATCGCCCCGCCGGCCGCCCCCTTCCGCGGCCGTGCGCTAGTATCCTCTCACGATCACGGGCAAGAACACCCGCTGATGGCTGCGTACCATCTCCTTCAGCTCACCGAAGGCGCCGAACACGTCCGAGAACCCGAAGCTGCAGTGACCGTGAACCGCCACCTCGCGATGGGCGTGAAACGCGCCGCGGCCCTCGCCGGCTATCTTGGTCTCGTACCACGCCGCGTGCCAGTACGGCACCACCGGGTCGCCCGTCGTGTGCAGCGTGACCAGCGGCGTGCTCAGCTTCCCGCTCGTCTGGTACTGGGCCATGTTCGCCAGCGCCTCCGGATCCCCGGAGATGCGCTCCACTCCGTCGTTCAGTGCGTCGTCGTCGTTCGACCCCTCATACGGTCGGCCCTTATTGTCGAAAGGCTGCCCGCCCAGCTTCTGCTTGGCATCCTCCGTCGCGAAGACGTTGTACCAGAGCAAGTTGAGGATGCTCTCGGTGCTGGTTGGGGGATCATACTTGAAGGGTGAGACCTGCGTGACCGTCAGGAGCTCGGTCACCTTCGTCATATTCTCCGACGCCCCCACTGTGTCGCTGATGATCTGCGGCAAGGTCCCGTCCTCCCACTCTTCCATTACCTCAGCGGTGATCGTGAGCGGGCTGCCCGGCATCACGTTGGGGAAGAAGTAGTCGAAAACCACCCGGAAGTCGCCGAAGTGGTTGATCTGTCCCTGGAAGTCCCCGTACGGCCCGCACATGGCCAGGCCCCCGTCGTAGACCAGCGGGTGCTCCTCCACCGACAGCGCCGTGATCAGCCCTCCTTCTGACACTCCCACCAGGTAGATGTGATTCGGGGTTCCCTTCTCGTGGTGGAAGATGTCGACCAGGTCGAGGAGATCGTCGATCGCCGGGCGCACCGCCAGGCCGTTCGCGGAGTAGCTCGTCGTCGCGAACGCAGCTTTGAAGAGCGGACCCGTGACGGTCTCCGTAATGGAGACTCCGTTCAGAACCATCTGATCCTGGGGGATCTCTATGTCCCGGTCGGGCGCCATGTAGCCGTGAGCGTACACCATCAGGTCGCCATCATCCGCCGTCCATCCCTCCGGCCAGCAGATCAGGTACTTCGCGCCGCTGTCCTGCGTGCCGGTGATGCACTCCGTGTCGGCGACCGACGCCGTCTCTCCCGCCTCCGCCGGACCCGCGTGTGGAACCGCACTCGCCGCTGCCGACTGGGTCAGCACAACCACCAGCACCACGGGCGTCACGACAGCAACTGCTACCGTCAACAACTTCTTCATCTCGGCCTCCTTGATGTATGTCGGCAGGACGCGAAGGCATATACCATGGGCGAGTAGCCTCTGTTCGCGCATCTGCGGCTTTGTGCCCTTGCGTCAGAACGAAAACAACGTCATCGTGCTACGGAGCGAAAGCAGCCTGTAGCGCTCTCTATGATTCCTGGTTGAGGGTGGGTGCGGCGTCCGCTTCATCGTGCTCAGTAGTATACCACGGGCCGGATTGGAAAGTCAATGCGCGGGACCCAGGCGGGCTCTGGATCCTCGGCCGGACGGCTTGCGGGCTCGGCTCCGACTCGCTCCGAAACCAACCGAGGCGCGACAAGCAGGTCCTTGACACGGCCCTGCCCACCGGTATACTCAAGCTGGAGCACCACACTGCGGCGATTTGTGGTGGTGATTGGCGTCCTGCAGGGCGATCACAGACCCCACCGGGCGGGTCACACGGCTGCAGTGGCCTAGAAGGGCCACAGTAGCGGCAGCACAGCCGTCGACACGGCGAACAGGAGCAGGATCAGCGGTCCCCCGACCTTCAGATAGTCCGCGAAGCGATAGTCGCCTGCGCCCATCACCAGCGTATTGACCGGCGAGGCGACGGGCGAGGCCATGCCCATGGAGGCGGCGATCGCGACCGCCATCACAAAGGCATACGGGCGCACCTCCAGTGCCTGGGCTGCCGCCAGGGCGACCGGCGCGATGAGCACGGTCGTCGCGGTGTTGGAGAGCACCTGGGTAAACACCGAGGTCAACAGGAACAGGCCGGCCAGCACCGCCAGCGGGCCCAGGCTGCCGAGGATGTTGATCAACCCTCGGGCGGCCAGGTCGACCAGGGCAACCTTCTCCATCGCCAGGCTCAGCGGCAACATTCCGGCGACCAGCACCAGGCTCCTCCAGTCGATCGATCCATACGCCTCGTCCATCGTGAGGCAGCCGGTGAGCACCACGGTCAGGGCCGCCAGGAGGCTCGCCGTCGCCACGGGCAGGACGTTGGTCACCAGCAGGACGAGCATACCCGCCATCACCAGCAGTGTTAGACCCGCCTTCGCACGTTGTGGCGCGCTGATCATGCGTTCTGGCTGCCCCATCACGACGAAATCCTTCGGGCGCTCGCGCAGGGCGAGGATGTGTTTCCACGCGCCCTGGACGAGCAGAATGTCGCCGAACCGCAGGGGGGTTGTCTTGAGATCTAGGAGCGCGTCGGCCCCAGGCCGGTTGATACCCAGTACCGTCAGGTGAAACCGGCGACCGAAATCGGCCTCTACGATGGTCTTGCCCACCAGCGAGGAGCGCGGCCGCAGCAGCACCTCGGCTAGCCCGATCTCATCGGTGATCAGCGCATCCTCATCGTCGGGACTGGCGGGCTGGACGCCCAGGTTCCAGAACGCCGCGGCCGCGCCGATGTCGCTCGCGTCCCCCTGCACGATCAGCAGATCGTCTGCCTGCAAGACTGTCGTCGCCCCAGGCTGAACCGACTGGGCGTCGTTCGACCGCCCGAGCAGGCTGCGTAGCGGGCCAGATGGGGAAGGGCGGAGGATCTCGATCACCGCGAGGCCAAAGCGCCGGCCCAGCGCCGACTCGACCACCGTCTGTCCAACCAATTCCGACTCGCGCCGCACCCGCAGGCGGAACAGGTTGTGCGGAAGCCGGTAATGGGCGATCAGCTCCTGCGGCGTCTCCACTCGCTGCAGCGCCGGCTGGGGCTTGCGATCCGGCAGCAGGCGACGTCCCACGAGCAGCATGAAGGGGATTCCCACCATCAGGAGCGCCAGGCCGATCGGGGTGTAGTCGAAGAAGCCAAACTCTTCCAGCCCGGCGTGCACCAGCAGGTCGCTGACGATGAGGTTGGGCGGCGTGCCGATGAGCGTGGTCGAGCCGCCGAGGAGGGCGCCGAACGAGAGCGGCATCAACAGGCGCGACGGACTGATCCTGCTCCGCTGTGCGACGCTGACAATCGCCGGGAGGAGCACGGCGACGGTACCGGTGCTGCTGATGACGGCTGAGAGGAGGGCCACGGTGACCATGATCACCATGAGGAGGCGAGCCTCGCTCTCTCCAGCGACGGTGAGAATGCGACGGCCGATCACGTCGGCCAGGCCCGTATTGAGCACCGCTCCACCGACGACGAACAGCGCAGCGATGCTGAGCACGGCCGGGTTCGCGAAGCCCGCCAGCGCCTCGTCCGTCGTCAACAGCCCGCTGAGCATCAGCGCCACGACCACGCTCAACGCGACGATGTCGACGCGTATCCACTCGGTCACGAACAGCACGATGGCACTGACCAGAATGGCCAACGCGATCCACATGTCCAGGGTCATTGCCGTTCGCCTTCTTGTCGCCCGGCTGCCAGTGTCCCTCGTCTTGCCGGGCACTGCTCTGCGCGCTTCTCCTCTGTGCGCCTGTATCATCGCACACCTGGCAGAGGAGGTCAAGTTCCCATTGGGCTGACCGGGTGAGGCTCGGTGGCGAGGCTTGGTCGTGGACCCGGGTGCAGAGGAAAAGCACTTGTCGTTGCAGCCGGGCACGAGAGGCACCAGAAGCCCCCGGGGCTCAACAGAACCAGAGCGATCGCACCTGCGGCACGATGGCAGACACGCGCACCGGCTTTCCCAGTTATGCGTCCAAATACCTGGTGACGACCTATTGGCGCATGCGCCACCGCCGGTTGTAGAATCCCATCGCCTGTGCTATCATTCCTACACTGGACCCTGTACCAGTCGATCTCTGGCCATCTCGCCACTTCCTTTTGCGAGCCTTGCCTAGACCATGGCAGCGGACCAACTCCCTGAACGCGTGACAAGCGTACGGCCTGAGTCCCACGACGAGGGGCGACAGCGCCTCTACCGACGGGCGATTCTCGTCACCGTCGCCGGGAACGTGCTTCTGGCTGCCGCCAAGGGGGGCGTGGCGTGGGTCTCGGGCAGCAGTGCCGTGCTGTCCGATGCGGCCAACTCCCTCTCCGACACCCTCTATAGCTTCTTCCTGGCCCTGGGTCTCCACGTCGTGCGCCAACCGGCCGACGAGGGCCACCCTCAGGGTCACAGTCGCTTCGAGCCCATCGTCAGCCTGCTCATCGCCGCCGTGATGGGCGTCGCCGCCTACTTCGCCATCCGCGAAGGCATCCAACGATTCTTGAGGGGCGGCGCCGCCATCCCCCTCGGTTGGCCTCTCGCCGTGCTCCTCGGCAGCGCTCTGGTCAAGGTAGGGATGTACCAGCTTGTCCTGGAGGCGGGGCAGCAGGCCGAGAGTCCCGCCATCCGTGCGACAGCTCGCGACAACCTGGCCGACGTCCTCGCGTCGGCGGCCGCCCTCCTCGGCGTCCTGGGCTCCAACTTCGTTCACCCGCTTCTCGACCCCCTGGCCGGCGTCGTCGTCGCCCTGTGGATCCTGCGTGCCATGTGGGAGATCGCCCACGAGAACCTGGGCTACCTTACCGGCCGCGGCGCGTCGCCCGAGGTGACGGCAGAGATCGTCGAGGCAGCGTCATCCGTGCCCGGGGTGTTGAACGTCCATCAGGTCATCGCCGATCACGTCGGCCCGGAGCTGAGGGTGGATATCCACATCGACGTCGACGGCGGCATCACCCTCCGTGAGGCTCACGCCATCGGGGAACAGGTGGAGGCTCGAGTCGAGGCACTACCCAGCGTCGGCCTGGCGTTCGTCCACGTGGAGCCCGGCGAGCGTTAGCTTGATCCTGCGGGCCTGCCGCCAGGGAGGCCCGCTCTTCGATCTACCCCTTTTCTGGTCCAATCCGTCGTGCTCGTCCCCCGCGAGTGGGAGCAGCACCTGCTCACGGGCTGGCAGCGTCCTGTGCAGACGCAGTGTCTCTCCTCTCCCCTTTATCCTTCTCGCACATTGGCCCGGTCAGCGGCAGCAGGAACGAGAACGTTGTCCCTTGGCCATACTCGCTCTCCACCCAGATCCTGCCGTCGTGCATCTCGACCAGTCGTTTGCTGATCGCCAGGCCCAGACCCGTCCCCTCCACGTCCCTCGGCGCCGGCCCGTTTGCCTGCCGGAACTCCTCAAAAATGATCTCTTGATCCTCCGCCTTGATGCCGATCCCGGTGTCCGTCACTGAGAATATCATTGTGTCCCGGTCGGCCAGGCCGCACGACAGCGTAATCTCTCCCTCCGCCGGCGTGAATTTCTGGGCGTTGCTCAGCAGGTTGAGCAGGACTTGTCTCACGCGTACGCGATCCGCCGTCAGCGGCGGTAGATCCTTTGCCAGGTCGAGGGTCAGAGCCTGGGATTTCTCCTCGATCATCGGCCTGACCGTGTTCTCCGCGTTCTTTATGAGCTCGCCCACGGCGAAGGGTTCCGGCGCCAGCTCCATGTGGCCGGCCTCGATCTTCGACATGTCGAGCACATCGTTGATCAAGGCCATGAGGTGCTCTCCGCTGGCACAGATGTTCTCCACGCACTCTCTCTGCTCCGGCGCCATCTCTCCCAGCAGCCCGTCGATCAGCACCTCCGAGAAACCGATCACCGAGTTGAGCGGCGTGCGGAGCTCGTGGCTGACGTTTGCCAGGAAGCGGCTCTTCAGACGGTCGAGCTCCTTCAGCTGCTCGTTTGCTCTCTCCAGCGCCTGAGCACGCTGCTCGAGCTCCCCGCGGGCCGCTTCGATCTCTTCGAACAGACGCGCACGCTCGATCAGAATCGCCAGGTTCCCAGCCAGGGTGGTCAGCAGCAATTGATCGTCCACGGAGAAGGCGTCAGGCTTGGCGCTCTCCACGTTCAGTGTGCCGATGGGTCTCCCGCCGGCGATCAGCGGCACACACAGCTCGGACCGCGTCGCGGGATTCGCCGGGTAGTAGCGGGGATCCTGTCGCACGTCCGGCGCCAGCACGGGCTCGCCATGTGCCGCAACCCAACCCGTGATCCCTTCCCCCAGACGCAGATCCAGTGCCTCGGCGTCATCGATCAGGTAGCCCACGCTGGCTTTCGTGCGCAGCGTGCCACTCTCTTCGTCCACCAGCTGAAGCGCGACCCCCGTCCCCGGCCATTCAGTGGCCAGAGCCTCGGCTGCGCCCTGTAGCGTCTCCTGCAGATGGCTGCTCGATGCAGCCGCCAGGCTCACGTCGTGGAGCAGTTGCAGATCCTTCACCCGGGCCCGAGTCTCCGTCAAGAGCTCGGCGTTCTGGTACGCGATGGCGATCTGATCGGCGATGATCTCCAATGCCAGCTGGTCGTTCTTGTCGAACGCCGCGATGGCGTCGGCCGCCACCTCCAGGACCCCAAGCGCCACCCCTCCGATCTGAATGGGCACGGATATGGAGGAGTGTGGGAGCCAGTCCTCGACGGGGATTGAGACGTCGCTCCTGCCGGCGTCCGTGATCAGAACCGTCTCCCCGATCTCAGCTGCTTTCCCGATGACCCCATTCCCCATCTCCTGACGGAAGCCGTCCGGGAGGGTCTTCCAGAAGTCCTCCGTGGCGGCAGCCGGATACAGCTCGCTGTTCGCGTCGTCAATGAGGAACACACTCGCCAATCGGAATCCGAACTGCTCTCGAATCCGATCCACGACTACCTCCAGCAGTTGCCGCCGGTTCAAGATGGCGGTGGCGTGCCGGGCGATGTTGGCCGCGCCGGCAAGGGCGTTGGCTCTCCGCTCGGTCTCCTCCAGAAGGTGGACGTTCTCCATTGCGAATGCCGTCTGATGGGCCAGCGTCTGCCCCGTGGCGATCTCTCGCTGGGTGAAGCGGCGCGCTGTTCCACTGTCCCAGAGGCGCACAAATCCCAGCTTGCGGTCGTGAGCCACGATCGGGAGCAACAGCAAGGCTCTTGCGCACCGCTTCTCCAACTCGGCCTCGGCCCCGGGATGGAGATCCGGATCCTCCATCTGCGCCTGCACGGGGTGGTTCCCATTCAGCGCCTCCGCCGTCCAGGGAACGGTCTCCAGTCGTTCCTCCCACCCTGCCTCGAAATCTCGCTCCCTCTCCACTGCTTCCTGGGCTGCGTAGCTCGCCAGCGCGCTGGCGACTCGGCCGCTTCTGTCCAGACCGAAAATCTCCACGCTCGTTGCGTGCAGCACCTCACACAGGCTGTGTGCCACATAGGGCAGCACCTGATCGAGGTCGAGCGTCAAAGAGATAGCTGCCGTTACCTCCTGCAGGATTGTGACCTCCCGCAGCTGGGATCGCATCTGCTCATAGAGACGCGAGTTTTCGATGGCCAACCCGGCCTGGTTCGCGAAGGTAGAAGCGAGCTGTTTCGTCTCTTCATCGTCGATCGTCCGGTGGCTCGAGCTCAGGGTCAGGACTCCGACGACCTTGTCCTGCGCCACGAGCGGCACGCCCAACCAGGACCGCAGTCCAGCGATCGCGTCCGCCATTCCCTCCGACACCAGCTCTCCCACGTCCGAGAGAGCCAGGGGGCGTTGCTTCCGGGCCACTTCCGCGACGTGGGGACGCTCAATCAGTGGAGACATCTCCCCACGGGGCGAGGATCCCACCCCGTGGGAGGCGGCAACCTGACAGCGATCGCCCTGAAGCAGGAACACCGACGCGGTGTCGTACGGCACGATCTCGTGGAGCTGATTGAGCACGCGCTCCAGAACGTGCTCGAACCGCAGCGTAGTGTTCAGCGTCTCTGCAGTCTCCAGCAGCGTGCGCGCTGTCTCCCGCTCGCGCGCCATCTCCTCCAGCAGCTGGGCCTTTCCGATGGTTACCCCCAGCTGCTGGGCGATGGTTTCTACTAGCCTCCGGGCGGTCTCATCAGGGGCGTTCCAGGACGGGTCGGCGATGCACAGTGCACCGAGGGGCTGCCCATGGTGGAGAATGGGAGCCCCGATACTGGACTGAAAGCCCATCTGATCAGGAATCTCCTCGCCCACCCACGGCTGCTCGCCCACGTCGTCCAGGGTCACGGTTTCCCCACGGGTCGGCCACGAGAATCTGCGAACGATCCGTGCCAGCCATTGATCGTCCATCTGCGCGACGTCGGCCCCGGATAGGCCGATGGAGGCCGCCAACGTCAAGCCCTGCGAGTTCGCGTTGCTCAGCACGATCAGGCCCCCTGCCGCTCCGAGCAGTTCCACCGTCTGTGAGAGGGTTTCTTCCAGCATCTCCCTCGTCTCCAAAGACGAGACCGGGGTGCCCGATGGCCCTTGGAGCGCTGGCAGCTGGCCGTTCCGGCGCTGCAATGAGGGCTTCACGCGTTCCCGCCCGGCGAGCTCCAGCCTCTCAGTCATCGAATACCCCTTCTCGTCCCCTCTCTCCTGCCTGTGCTTGCTCTCGGGACCAGGCGTGCCCCGTCCCTCCCTCCGGAGCTCGGTCTGGGGCACTCAATAGCCCCGGTGGGTCTGGAGGTCCCTCGATGTCGATGGTCACCGCGGCCGGCTGATGCCGCACTACCTCGGCGCTCGCCTCGCAGCCGCCGTGCATCACCTGGCTTGCCCGCCTCGATCCAGTTGGCGACGGTGACATGGGAGACCGGCAGTACTGCGCAGCCTCTCCGGTGGTCAGTGGTCCGTCGTTGGGCATTCGGGAGCCTCCCATGTCGAATTGCCTGAGAAGTCTGCAGGCCGTTATTGCCTCATACAGGCGTGAGGATTTTGAGTATTGTAGGACTTGTGGGAAACGCGGTCAATGAGAAGATGGTACCAAACCAGGGTTCTATCATTCTCGGTAACCTTGCTCGAAAACGATAAACCCCTGGGTCCTGGACCTGGCGCACCGAGCGCCTTCACGGTATAATCTACCCGAACTGACGTTCTAAAATCGACCGTCCAGTATCTTGAGCGAACCATCCAGTCCCGGGCGTCTCGGCTGTGGCTTTGTCCCGAGGCTCGCGCGTCCGGATGGACCGACAGACATGCCCAGATTTGATCTCGTCTCTGAGTTCCAGCCCACCGGCGATCAGCCGCAGGCCATCGAGTCCCTGGTCCAGGGCCTCCGGGACGGCCACAAGCACCAGACGCTGCTCGGGGCCACCGGCACCGGCAAGACCTACGTCATATCGGAGGTCATCGAGCGGGTGCAGAAACCGACCTTGGTCATCGCCCACAACAAGACGCTGGCGGCTCAGCTCTACTCCGAGTTTCGCGAGTTCTTCCCCCATAACGCCGTCGAGTACTTCGTCTCCTACTACGACTATTACCAGCCCGAGGCCTACGTCCCCAAGCACGACCTCTACATCGAGAAGGATGCGGATATCAACGAGGAGATCGACCGGCTCCGCCTGGCGGCCACCACCGCCCTCTTCTCCCGCCGCGACGTGATCATCGTTGCCTCCGTGTCCTGCATCTACGCCATCGGCGATCCACAGGAGTGGGGCCGGGTCGTCGTCGAGCTGGAGCGGGGGCAGCGTCATCGCCGCGATACGTTCCTCCGCCACCTCGTCAGCATCTACTACGAGCGGAACGACGTCACCCTCGAGCGCGGCAACTTCCGCGTGCGGGGCGATACGCTGGAGATCATGCCCGCCTACGGCGAGACCGCCTACCGCATCAGCTTCTGGGGGGACGAGATCGAACGCATCACCGAGGTCGATCCGCTGACCGGGGAGGTCCTCGCCCAGCTCCACGAGCTCAAGATCTTCCCCGCCAAGCACTTCATCACGCCGGAAGACAAGCGGGAGCAGGCCCTCATCGACATTCGGGCTGAGCTCCAGGATCGGCTGGCGGAGCTGAATGCCCAGGGCAAGCTCCTGGAGGCCCAACGGCTGGAGCAGCGCACCCGCTATGACCTGGAGATGATCCGCGAGATCGGCTACTGCTCCGGCATCGAGAACTACTCTCGCCACCTGCAGCAGCGTCCACCGGGCTCCCCCCCTTGGACGCTGATGGACTACTTCCCGGCGGATTACCTGCTGGTGGTGGACGAGTCGCACATGACCATCCCCCAGGTACGTGGGATGTACCACGGCGATCGGAGCCGCAAGCAGACGCTGGTCGACTACGGGTTCCGTCTGCCCTCGGCCCTCGACAACCGCCCCCTGGAGTTCGACGAGTTCGAGGCCCGGGTCAATCAGGCCATTTACACCTCCGCCACCCCCGGGCCGTATGAGCTGGAGGAGAGCGAGCAGGTCGTGGAGCAGATCATCCGTCCCACCGGCGTCGTCGATCCCCAGATCATCGTCCGGCCGGCCCAGGGCCAGGTCGACGATCTCATCGGGCGCATCAACGAGCGCTTGGAGCGCGGCGAGCGCGTCCTGGTCACCACGCTGACCAAACGCATGGCCGAGGACCTGGCCGACTACCTGCGGGAGCTGGACGTCAAGGTTCACTATCTGCACAGCGAGATCCAGACCATCGAGCGCGTCGAGATCCTTCGCGACCTCCGCCTGGGGGCCTATGACGTGGTGGTGGGCGTCAACCTGCTGCGCGAGGGGCTCGATCTCCCCGAGGTCAGCCTCGTCGCCGTCCTCGACGCGGACAAGGAGGGCTTCCTCCGCTCGGATACCGCCCTCATCCAGACCATGGGCCGCGCGGCGCGCCATGTCAACGGCACCGCCGTCCTGTACGCCGACGACGTCACCGACTCGATGCAGCGGGCCATCGACGAGACCGAACGCCGCCGTGAGGTCCAGATTGAATACAACCGCGAGCACGGCATCGAGCCCGCCTCCGTCGTCAAGGCCGTCCACGACCTGACCGAGCGGGTGCGGCGCAAGGCGGCCCCGGAGGCAGGGGAGGGCGACCTGAGCCTGGCCGCATTGCCGAAGGACGAGCTGGCGCGCATGATCCGCGAGCTGAAGAAGCAAATGGAGGCCGCCGCCGAGAATCTCGAGTTCGAGAAGGCTGCGCTCCTGCGCGATCGCATCTTCGAGCTGCGCGAGGTCCTCAAGGACAAGGAGGCCGCCGACGTGCCCGCCTGGGAGCGGGAGCGCCGGCGGGCCCGCCTGGGGCTCCCCGATGCCTCCTAACCCCGTGTCTCCTCAGTTTGCCCTGCAGAACCGCCCCATTTCCTCGATGGCATGGCAAGGGGGCGGAGTTGCTCATCCAGGCACATCAATGTACCATGATGCTCCAGTCACAGGAACAGGAGAAGAGTATGTCGAGTCTTTCCATTGTCTTGCCCGCTTACAATGAGCAGGAGAACGTCGAGCGGGCGGTGGAGCACGTGTCCGACGTTGCTCAGACGTTGGACAGAGAGTATGAGATCATCCTGGTCAACGATGGCAGCTCCGACCGCACCGGCGAGATCGGCCGTCAGCTTGAGGAGCGCATCCCCCACTTCCGCCTGGTAGAGCACTACCCCAATCGAGGGTACGGCGGTGCCCTGAAGGCCGGCTTCGAGGCGGCGACCAAGGATCTTATCGCCTTCTATCCCGCCGACGCTCAGTTCGACTTCGCCGAGATCGCGGGGCTGCTGCGGCCCGTCGAGGAGGGGGAGGCCGACGTGGTCTGTGGGTATCGGCGCGATCGCCAGGACAGCTTCATTCGCAAGCTCAACGCCTTCGGGTGGAACGCGGTGGTGCGGCTCTTCTTCGGGTACTTGTGCCGCGACATCGACTGCGGCTTCAAGCTCTTCCGCCGTGAGGTCCTGGATCACGTCACTATCGTCTCCGATGGCGCCATGATCGATACTGAGTTCCTGGCCGGGGCCAAAGCCCGCGGCTTCCGCCTCGCCGAGGTCCCTCTCACCCATCTTCCCCGGGGGGGCGGCGAGGCCACGGGGGCCAACCTGGCCGTTATCGCCAGGGCCTTTCGAGATCTGGTCCGTTTCCGCCTCCGGCTCAGTGAGGAGCTGCGCGAGGAAGCCCGGTGAAGCTCCGCTGCCTCCGCTGCCAACGAGAGTGGCCCCTCGATCCCAAACGCTGGCGCTGCTCGTGCGGCGGTGTGCTGGAGATCGTCGATGGGCCCGCCTTCGACCCCGCCCGCGTGGACGAGGGCGACTACACGCTCTGGCGCTATCGGCAGGCCCTGCCCATTCCTCCGGGCGTCGCGCCGGTGACCCTCGGCGAGGGATGGACGCCCCTCGTCGACGCTGAATGGTCCGGCCGCCCGGTCCGTTTCAAGGCCGAATCCCTCAACCCCACCGGTTCCTTCAAGGATCGCGGCGCGGCCCTGCTGGTCAGCGCGCTCAGCGCGGCTGACGGTCGAGACGTGGTCGAGGACTCCTCCGGAAACGCGGGGGCCGCGCTGTCCGCCTACGCTGCCCGCGCTGGCCTGAACGCGACGGTCTTCGTGCCCGCGCACGCGTCGCCCGTCAAGCAGGCCCAGATCGCCGTCTACGGTGCCGAGATTGTCGTCGTGCCCGGCACCCGGTCGGACACGGCGCGGGCTGTGTTGGAGGCCGTCGACGATGGAGCCGTCTATGCCACTCACGCCTACAGCCCCTTCTACCCCCACGGCGTGAAAACCGTGGCCTTCGAGCTCTGGGAGCAGTGTGGACGGTCCGCGCCGGAGGCCGTTGTCGTCCCCCTCGGCCACGGTGGGTTGCTTCTGGGCATCGCCCTCGGCTTCCGCGAGTTGCTCTCGGCGGGCGTTGTCGAGGAACAGCCCCGCCTGTTCGGTGTCCAGGCCGCTGCCTGTGCGCCGCTGGCCCGCGCCTGGGAACGGGGCGCCAGCGAGGTCGAGCCCGTCGAGGAAGGGGAAACCGTCGCCGGCGGGGTGCGCATCGCGGCGCCCCCCTGGGGACGTCAGGTTCTGGCGGCCGTGCGGGAGGCGGACGGCGCGATCGTCGCCCTCTCTGATGACGAGACTCTCTCCGCCCAGGAGAGGCTCGCTCGAGGGGGCTTCTACGTCGAGCCGACCTCGGCTCTGCCCGTCGCTGCGCTGGACCACCTTGGCGAACGCCTGGGCGATTCCCCGGTCATGGTCCTCACGGGGAGCGGGTTCAAGAGCCCGGCGAAGGTGACGTGACTGCGATACGGGAAAACGAGTGGCAGCGTGAGGTGGCTGCGTTTCTCCGTCGTCATCGGCTTCGATACGATCCCGCCACCCACGCCCTCGATCTCGTTTCCGAGGTGGGCGAGTTGGCCAAGGAGCTGCTGCTGGCCACCGACTACGGTCGGCGACCGGCTGAGTGCGGACCCCCCCTCGTGGAGGAGATCGGCGATGTCCTTTACAGCCTCCTGGCCCTCGCCGAGGTCTGCGACGTCGACACCGATGAGGCCTTCCACACCGCCCTGGCGAAGCTCGAGCGCCGTCTGGCTGACCACGGGGAGGCAGGCTCACGGTGAGTGGGCAGCAGCCGACCTCCGTCCTCGACAAGTTCCAGGAGAAGCTGGGCTACCGCTTCCGCCATGGGCGCCTTCTCCGCCGGGCCCTTACCCACCCCTCATACATCAACGAGCATCCGGAGGAGGCGGCCCGTGATAACCAGCGCCTGGAGTTCCTGGGCGATGCCGTGATCGATTTCGTCGCCGCCGCCTGGGTCTACCGCTGCTACGCCGAGTTCGACGAGGGCCGCATGACGCGCCTGCGTGCTGCGCTGGTGCGTACGGAGACGCTGGCGCATCTGGCGCGGCAGCTGGGCATCGGGGAGGCGCTCCGCCTCGGCCACGGCGAGGAGGAGGCGGGAGGGCGCCGGCGGAATGCCAATCTCTGCGACGCGTTCGAGGCTGTCGTGGGCGCTGTCTATCTCGATGGCGGGATGGCCGCTGCTAGGTCGGTCGTCGAGCCCTTCTTTGGTCCTGTAGCCGAGTCGACGCTGGCGGAAGCTGCCGATCAGGATGCCAAGAGCCGCCTCCAGGAGTGGAGCCAGGCGGAGCTCAAGATTACGCCGCGCTATCGCATCGTGGAGACGCGGGGTCCGGACCACGCCAGGACCTTCGCCGCCGAGGTTGTTATCGAAGATAAGGTGGTGGGGCAGGGGACGGGGCGCAGCAAACAGGCTGCTGAGCAGGCGGCCGCTCAGGCGGCTTGCGACTCGCTCCTGTAGGCGGTATACTGCCTCCTGCATCCATCATGCATCTCAGACATCTCACACTCCAGGGATACAAGTCCTTCGCGGACAAGACCGAGTTCGAGTTTCCGAAGGGCATCACCGCCATCGTGGGGCCGAACGGAACTGGTAAGAGCAACATTGCGGACGCTATCCGCTGGGCCCTGGGTGAGCGCAGCATGAGCACGCTGCGCGCCAAGTCGTCGGCCGACATGATCTACGCCGGAGGCGATGGTCGTGCGCGTGCGGGCATGGCCGAGGTATCCCTGACCTTCGACAACAGCGACGGGGGCCTTCCCATCGAGTACAGCGAGGTGACCATCTCGCGTCGGGCCTACCGCTCCGGCGAGAATGAGTACCTGATCAACGGATCCCAGGTTCTCCTCCGGGACATCGAGGAACTCCTCGCCGGGAGCAGCCTCAGTGAACGGACCTACACCGTGATCGGCCAGGGCCTGGTCGACGCGGCCCTGTCGCTCCGTCCTGAGGAGCGGCGGGCCCTCTTCGAGGAGGCCGCCGGGATCACCCTCTATCGCGATCGCCGGGAGAAGACCATCCAGCGGCTGGACGAGACGGAGCGCAATCTGCAGCGGGTTCACGACATCGTCAGCGAGGTCGCGCCCCGTTTGCGCCGGCTGGAGCGGGACGCGGATCAGGTGGAGCAGCATCGCCGGTTGACGGCGCACCTGGAGCGGTTGCAGCGGACGTGGTACGGTTTCCGCTGGGGACAGCGGCAGGCGGAGCTGGACGAGGCTCTCCGACGAGCTTCGAGCTTGAAGGAGAAGCTGACTGCGCGGCGCCAGGAGGTGGCGCATCTGGACGAGCGGCTGGCTCAGGTGCGCGAGCGGGAGGGCGAGCTGCGGGCCAGCCTGCGCGACGGGTATCGCAGGAGCGCTGACCTCCACGAGCACGTGGACGAGGCACGGCGTGAGCTGGCCGTGTGTGAGGAGCGAGAGCGTCTGCTGGAGACGCGACGAAAGGAGCTGCTGAGCGAGGTCGAGCCCTTGACCATTCAGCGAGACCAGCAGGTTGAAACGGTCGATGAGCTCAGTCGGCGCGTTGAGCGAGTGGAGCAGCTGGTCGGCGAACGCCGGCAGCGCCTGGCGGAGGTCGAGGAACAGGCGAGAACGAAGGAGGAGGAAGCCGAGGCCTGCGAGAGGGAGCGTGCCCGGGCGGAGCAGGAGCTGCACCGTCGTCGCGCGCGTTTGGAGCAGCTGGACGAGGAGCTCACGGAGGCACGCGACGACATATCCCGTCTGGCCAGCGAGGAGGCTGTGGCTAAGGAGAGGGCGCGGCAGCTGGAAAGCCGTCGTGAGGAAGCTCTCGCCCGGATTGAGCCCCTTCACCAGGAGGAGGAGGAGCAGTGCCGCCAGGTTCTTCGAAGCCGTGCTCGGGTTGAGGAACTGGAGCAGTCGCTGGCGGAGCGAAAGCAAGAGCTGGCTGATCTGGAGGCAGCGTGGCACGCGTTCCGTGAGCAGGCTCAGGAGCCCTCTCAGGAGCTTCTCCGGGTCGCGGATGAGGTTCAAGACCAACGCGCCGGGGTCGAGCGCCTTGACCGCACCATCCATCAGGCGCGGGAGGAGGAGGCGGCCTTGGCTGGCGAACTCAAGGCCCTGGACCGCCTGCACGCGACGCGTACGGCCTACGGCGCGGGCGTCCAGGCCCTCCTGGATGACGGCGTGGAGGGCGTGCTGGGCCCGCTGGTCTCGCTCATCCAGGTGCCTGCGGAATGGGAGCGCGCCGTCGAGGCGGCCCTGGGCAGCGATCTTCAGGCAGTCTTGCTGGAGCGGGCGTCGGTCGTGGAACGGGCGCACCGGGTCCTCTCGGCCGAGGGTGGCAGACTGACGCTGCTCGCCATGGACGGACTCCGTCCGGTATCCTCCTCAGCCCAACTGCCGGCTGGGGCACGCTCTGCGGCTGCGGTGGTCGGGTGTGAGGGCTCCACTCGACCTGCCGTCGATGCCCTGCTGCGGGCCGTGGCACTCTGCGAGGATCTGTCCGAGGCTCGGGCCCTGCAGCCGGAGATGCCGCCGGGGAGCCGTTGTGTGACGCGGGCCGGGATCGTGCTGCGGGCGGACGGGGCCTTCGTGGTAGGTCGGACCGGGGAGGGTGGGATCCTGGCCGACGAGCGCACCCGCCGTGAGCTGCCAGGACAGCTGGCAGACGTGCGCCATCGGCTTGAGGAGCTACTGGAGCGGAAAAAAGCGGCAGTGGAGCGGCTCGCGTCGCTCGAGGCCCGTATGGATGAGATTGAGTGTTGTGCCGCGGCGTCCAGGGAGGATAGACGACAGCGCCTGCAGGAGGAGCTGGGCCAGGCGCGGACGGCCGTCGCGGTGACCGAAGAGACGCTGCGCAGTCAGCGAGCGGCTCTGGATCGCGGGGACTTGGAGTTGGAGCGGGTTCGCTCTCGGCGCACCTCCCTCCAGGAGCAGGCCGGTGAGCTGGAAGCGGAGCGGGCCGTGGAGATAGAGCGGGCTCGAGCTCTCCACTTCGCCCTCTCTCGGGGGGAAGATGACGAGGAGATGCCCTCCCTGGAGGCGGTGGAGGGATTTCGCACCCGGCTCCAGGAAGCCCAGCAACGCTGTCACCGAATCGAGGAGCAGAAGCGAGCGCTGTCCGAGCGTGTCTCGTCCCTGCGAGAGCGGCTGGAGCGGCTGAGCGAGCGGGCAGCCAAGGCGCGCGAGGAGGTGGCTCGCTTCGAGCGCGAGATTCTGTCCGAGGCGCGTACCGCTGTCGCCGTGGCGCAGACTTCTCTAGACAGTGAGCGACCCACACTCGAGCGAGAGTCGGGCCTGCTGGAACGCCTCCGCTCTCAGGTCGACGCTCGGCGTGAGCGGGCGCGAGAGTTGAAAGTCGAGCGGCAGGTGCTCCTGGGTCGCATTGAGGACCTGCGCGAGGAGGCATCGCGGCTGGAGCAGAAGCTCCGGGACGTGCGAAGCCACATCCAGCCGGCTGAAGACGAGCTGGAGGAACTCAACAGCCGGCAGACGTCGCTGGAGAAGCGGCGTGAGCGGGCTCAAGAGCTGGTGCGCGGTGCGGAGGAGCGCCACGGTCGCGCCCAGCTGGACGTCGAGCGCAAACGGGATGAACTCCGGCTCTTGGCGGAGCGCATAGACGAGGATCTCGGGCTGGTCGAGCTGGAGCTGGGGGAATGCGTGACGGCGCAGGCTCCTCTTCCGATGCGCCCCCTGGTCTCTGAGCTCCCCGTCGTCGAGCAACTGCCGGAGGGGCTCAGGCAGGAGATGCAGTTTGTCAAGAAGCGCCTCCATCGTCTGGGCGGGATCAACCCCAACGCACCCGAGGAGCTGGCTGAGGTTCGAGAGCGACACACTTTCTTGACCGAGCAGGCCGCCGACCTGGAGGCGGCGACGGCGCAGCTCCGGCGAAGTGTGGCGGAGTTGGATACGCTGATGGAGCGGGCGTTCGAGGAGACCTTCCAGGCGGTGGCCGAGCGATTCTCCACTATGTTCTCCCGCCTGTTCGACGGCGGCGAGGCGCGGCTGGCACTGACTGATCCGGATGACCTGCTGAACACCGGCGTCGACATCGTGGCGCGCCCGCCGGGAAAGCGGGCCCAGCGACTGGCGCTGCTCTCCGGAGGGGAGCGTGCGTTGACGGCGACGGCCCTCCTTTTCTCCTTGCTCCAGGTCAGTCCAACGCCGTTCTGCGTCCTCGACGAGGTGGATGCGATGCTCGATGAGGCGAACGTGGGACGCTTCCGGGCCAAGCTGGAGGAGCTCGCCCAGCAGACGCAGTTCATCGTCATCACCCACAACCGGGGCACCGTCGAGTCTGCTGAGACCGTCTACGGCATCTCAATGGGCTCGAACGCCGTATCACGGGTCGTCTCGCTGAAGATGGACGAAGCTGACAAGGCCCGTCAGCCGTCTTCAGCGGGGCGGCAGGCTGTAGACGCGTAGAACGAGGAGATCTCCTGTGAGCGAATGTGAACCTCAGGACTCGTCATTCCGTCGCCAGGTCGCCGTTCTCACTACCGGTGGCACAATTGCGATGCGGCACGACGAAGAGGCCGGGGGTGCCGTACCCCAGCTCGGTGCCGCTGACTTCGCTGCTGCGCTGCCGCCCGAGATCCCAGAGCTGGGGACCGAGGAGATCGTGAACCTGCCGAGCTCTCACTTCACCCTGGAAACCCTGGAGACGATCCGCGACCGGGTGGTCCACTGGGTGGAGAAGCCCGACGTGGCGGGCGTGGTGGTCACCCACGGGACCGACACGATGGAGGAGACCGCCTACCTGCTCGACCTGACGGTGCCTGGAGAGAAGCCGATCGTGCTCACCGGTGCCATGCGCACCGCCTCCGGCGTCGGCTATGACGGATACGCCAACCTCCTGGCGGCGATCCGGGTGGCAGCCGCACCTCAAGCTCGAGGGCTGGGCACAGTGGTCACGTTCAACGACGAGGTCCACGCTGCGCGACGGGTGACCAAGGTGCATACTCTCAGCACCGCGACGTTTCAGTCGCTGGCCTGGGGCCCAGTTGGGCGTGTGGAGGGGGATGCGGTGATCGTGGATCAGCGGCTGCCCCGACGGGTGCTCCCCTGGCATGGCCTGGAGCCGAGGGTGGAGCTGCTCAAGCTCACGGTCGGCATGGGTCCGGATTCGATGGAGGACGCGCTGACGCGGGGAGCGCGGGGCATCGTCATCGAGGCCCTGGGGGGAGGCCGGGTGCCGCCGTGGTGGCTGCCGGTCATTAAGCGGACGCGGGATCGCGGCATCCCTGTGGCGATTGCCAGTCGCTGTCCCTCCGGGCGTGTGTGGGATGCCTATGGCTATCCCGGGGCCCGTCGCTCGCTGGCCGAGATTGGCTGTCTGTTCGCTGAGGGGATCAATGGCCAGAAAGCGCGCATCCGCTTGATGGTGGTGCTCGCGGCTGCGGAGACAGGTGATCAGCTGGTCAGGCTGTGGGGAGAGGGCGATCGGTGAATCCATCGGGCGCCGTACGTGGGGCCGGCGCCCAGGAACGAGGCGAGTGTGCGGGGTGCACGGCCCTGGTGTGGGTCACGGGACATCGCGAGCCAGCCTTTATCGGAAGGAGGATGAGACCTGAACTCATTGGAACTGGCGCGAAGGATCGTTGACGTCATCGCCGACAAGAAAGGCGAGGACGTTCTACTGCTGGACATTCACGAGATATCGATCTTGGCGGATTACTTCGTGATCGGCAGCGCTGCCAGCAAGCGGCAGACGAAGGCGATCATGGACAGCATCATTGACGAGACAAAAGACGATTTCGACGTTAAGCCCTTGCGGATCGAGGGCGAGCCCGAGTCCGGGTGGGTGTTGATGGATTATGGAGACGTAGTCGTGCACCTGTTTGCGCCGGAGGCCCGCGACTACTACGATCTGGAAGGATTCTGGGAGGACGCCCGGGTGGTCGTGCGTATGCTCTAGGCTGCCGCTCGCGGCTGACCGGGCCGGTGTGACTCCCACCAACCGGGCAACGCTTCCTCCATCACCGCCAACGTCTCGTGGGCGGCGTTGGGCCGGCACTCGGCGATTAGGTCTCGGCGCCAGTTGTACCATTCCCACACCCGTCGGGGGCTGCGCTGGAAGGCGCCCGGCGTGGCCAGCTCCTCGGGACGGTGGCCGTGCCACAGGCCCTCATCACCACGGAACACGGGCACGCCGCTCTCGGCGGAGACGCCCGCGCCCGTCAGAGTGGTCACTGGGCCCCATGCCATATCGATCATACCAAGCAGAAGACCCTGGGGCTACCCAAGACCCCAGGGTCTTTCCCACCTCTACTCGAATATCCAGGGATCGGCGTCCCGATCGTAGGAGAGGATCTCGTCGTCTTCGAAGAATAGCGATACCTCATGCGTGGCCGTCTCCGGTCCGTCCGAGCCGTGGACGAGGTTGCGCCCGATCTCCAGGGCGAAGTCGGCCCGGATCGTGCCCGGCGCCGCTTCTGCGGGGTTGGTCGCTCCCATCGTGCGGCGCACGATCTCGATGGCGTCGTTTCCCTCCAGCACCATGGCCACCACCGGGCTCGACGTGATGTAGTCGATCAGCGGCTCGTAGAAAGGCTTTCCTTCGTGAATCGCATAGTGGCGCTGCGCCAAGGACTCGCTCATGTGGATCAGCTTCATCGCCGCCACACCCAGTCCGCGTCTCTCGAAGCGGGTGACAATCTGCCCAATGAGCCCGCGCTGTACAGCGTCAGGTTTGATGATGATCAGCGTACGTTCCAATGTCGTCTCCTTGACTTGCTTATAGACTCGCCAGGGCCCGGCGATAGACGTCGAGTGCATCCTGGAGTCGGTCGGTTCGCGCGTAGGCATCGCCCAGAGCCTGCTGAACCCCGGGATCTGACGATTGCTCTGCATAGTCTTCCAGATCTGGAATGATCTCGTCCAGCAACCTGCCACAGCGGATCAGATGGTCGTAGGCCTGGATGGCCTCCTCTCCCCTGTCCGCTTGCCACAGCACCCGGCCTAGCTCCAGCCACGCCTCGGGATCGTCGGGGTGCTCCTCCGCATACGAGCGCTGTCTGGAGATGTACTGCCCCAGATCCTCAGTGGGGACCTCTTCAATGGCTGCAGCCGGTACAAGCTCCTCCGCTGCGACGGAGGGAACCTCCTCGTCAGCCTCTGGAGCCTCAGTCACCTCCGCCTCCGCCGCTGCCGGCTCCTCAGCCTCCTCTTCAGCAATCGCCGGTTCCAACGTCTCTGCCGGGACCGCTTCCTCAGCTGGGGCAACCTCTCCAGCCACCGGAGGCACTTCCTCTTCTCCAAACGCGGTCCAGCCGAAGGCCTCCTCCTCGGCGATGGCCTCTGTTTCTTCGGTGGGTTCCGCCTCGGCCCTCTCGGATGGCACCCACTCTTCAGGCTCTTCAACGGCGGGGGCTTCCTCCGCGCGTTCCAGCTCTTCGGCGGGCGCCGCCTCGCCAAATGCCGTCCAGCCGAAGGCCTCTTCCTCTTCCGGCTCCTCCTCGATTTCCTCGGGCCGCTCCAAGATCTCGGCCATGCGCGCGTCGCTGTCGGCCTCAGCGCGGGCGAGAAGCTCCTCTTCCTTGCCCTCGGTCAACTGCTCCAGCCAGGCCAGGGCCTCGTCGCCGGAGGGCATGTCCTCGCTCTCCAGCCAGGCGGGCAACTCCCCTTTGAGCTCAAGCTCCTCAAGCGGCGCTTCCTCTGGGGCGCCTGGCTCCTCTGGCTGGACGGCGGGTTCTTCTGCCGGCGGCTTCTCTCCTGGTTCTTCCAGCTCCTCCACGATCTCCTCGGGCCGCCCCAGGATCTCGGCCATGCGCGCCTCGCTCTCGGCCTCAGCGCGGGCGAGAAGCTCCTCTTCCTTGCCCTCGGTCAACTGCTCCAGCCAGGCCAGGGCGTCGTCGCCGGAGGGCATGTCCTCGCTCTCC
>JAWLCP010000015.1:0-14541 GCA_041687115.1 Anaerolineae bacterium | reverse complement strand
TCGGCCTCAGCGCGGGCGAGAAGCTCCTCTTCCTTGCCCTCGGTCAACTGCTCCAGCCAGGCCAGGGCGTCGTCGCCGGAGGGCATGTCCTCGCTCTCCAGCCAATCCGGCAGGTCTGGAACATCCTCAGGCGCCTCGGCCTCCGGAATCTCCTCCTCGAGCAGGGCGGCGAGATCATCGGGAGGCGGTACCTCAGAGGTATCCTCGCTGGCCGGCGCCAGCCCGCGCAGCCACTCGGGGATCTCGGCTGGTTCCGGTTCCTCCCGCCCTGCCTCTTCCTCCGCCTCCTCGACCTCAAGTGCTGCCTCCTCTCCGGGCGGCTCGGCCTCAAGATCGGCCAGCCAGGCGGGCAGCTCATCTTGGGGCTCGAAAGCAGGTGCTTCCTCCTGGAGCCCGTACAGGTCGTCCTCGTCTCCTTCCAGTTCGCTGAGCCACTCGAGCGTGTCTCTCTCAAGCGTGTCTTCCTCAAGCACGTCTTCCTCAGGCACTGCTTCTGCGCCTTCTCCCTCGAGAGCAGCTCCCTCCTCCACATCCTCCTCCGGTGGGGTAGTCAGCTCTTCTTCTACGCTTTCCTCTTGCGCGGCCTCGGCAGGGGCAGGCACCTGGGGCGGAGCCTCACCGGCGGCTTCCTGCAGCCACTCGGGGATCTCGATCTTCGTCGTGATCATGTCCTCGGGTCTGGCCAGTCCCGTCTCTCTAGCGGGCGGCAGCTCCACCGAGTCGACCATCCAGGCAAAGCGACCCTCCTCCTTAACCGCTGCCTCGTAATCGAGTGGCGTGATCTGAGGCTCCTGGGGCGGCAATGGAGTGGCGGTGCCGAACAGCTGCTGCGCCACATCGTTCTCCGGATCTATGGCTTCGGCCCGTTCCAGGTAGGACTCGCCCTCTTCCCTTCCACTGTCGGTCCAAATCTGCCCCAGGATGAGGCTAGCCTTGAGATTGTGGGGCTGTTCGTCGAGGATTTCCTGGGAGACCTCCGCAGCCTGGAGTCGCTGTCCGCTGCGCCAAAGAGCCTCTGCCAGCGCCACCTTCAGGTCCACGCGATCCGGATGCTCTGCAAGCAGCTTGCGCAACTCGGTGATCGCTCGCGAGAGAAGATCCCCTCGCAGGTAGAGCCTGGCAAGAGCCCCCTGCGTGAGCTGGAGACGCTCGGGTTTGCGGCCCTCGATTGTCCCATAGAGGTCCCTCAGCTCCTCGGCTACCATCTCGTTGTCGGTCGCCAGTTCGAAGGCCCGCTCGAGGTACCAGGCGGCTGTCTCCAGCTCGCGCTGCCGCTTGGCTACCTCGCCTAACCCTACCCAGGCCAGCATGTGCTCGGGGTCAATGCTGAGCACGCGCTGCAGCATGTTCGTGGCGTGCTCGTTCTGGCCGGCTTCGAGCATCGCCTTGCCCAGTAGCCAGTAGGCCTGGACGCACTTCGGATACTGCTCCAGGATGTGCCGCCCATGGGCGACAGCCTCCGTGTAGCGCTCCTGCTCGATGGCTCTCTCAATCTGCTGGCGATACTCGCCCAGGGAAATCTGGTTCATAACTCCACCTCCCACCGGATGATGCGCTGCTGCTGGGTTCAGGGCTTGGCTGTGCTTCCTGTCAAGCTCGTCAGGATTATCCAATATCTGGCACAGAAGTCAATTCAGATGATGCCGGTCTCTTAGCTCCTTGATCAAGGCATCTATCGGGCGCTCAGCGCGCGGAGCCGGACCCAGGGGATCGACGACGGTATCCAATCTCAGCAGTGCGTGAAAGGCGTTGAGCACGCCGTAGGCGAGGGCGTCGAGATGGTATCCGCCTTCCAGGGTGAAAACGATTCGTCCCTCGCACAGCTCCTCGGCTATCGTCACCAACTCCTGTTGCACAGTGGCATAGCCGCTCAGAGACAGGTTCATGTGGGCCAACGGATCGTCCCAGTGGCCGTCATATCCGGCCGAGACCAGCACCAGATTGGGACTGAAGCGCCTGGCCAGGGGGCAGACCAAATGCCGGAAGATCCCGGCGTAGCCATCGTCTCCCACCCCCGGCGGAAGGGGGACGTTCAGCACGGTCCCCTGACCGGCGCCGCGTCCTGTCTCTGTCTTTGCGCCCGTGCCTGGGTAGTAAGGGTATTGATGCGTCGAGACGTAGCAGACGTCGGGATCATCGGCGACGAGATCCTGAGTTCCGTTGCCATGGTGGACGTCGAAATCCGCGATGAGCACGCGCTCAATCCCGTCCAGGGTCAGGGCCGCTCGAGCGGCAATCGCCACGTTGTTAAACAGACAGAAGCCCATGGCCCGAGTCGCAGTGGCGTGGTGGCCGGGAGGACGCACCAGGGCGAATGCATTGGCCACCCGCCCCGTCACCACCTCCTCCACCGCACGGATGAGTCCGCCAGCGGCCATCTTGGCTGCCTCGAAGGACCTGGGGGAGACGTATGTGTCTGGATCCATGTGTCCTCCCCCTCTCTCCGCCACGCGTCTCACGTTTTCAATGTGTCGGGACGTGTGGACGCGCAGAAGCTCTTCCTCGGTTGCGTCCCGCGGTTCCACAGGTTTCAGGCGCTCCAGGACCCCTTCCTCCTCCAGGGTTGCGAGGATGCGCTCGAGCCGTCGAGCGTTCTCGGGGTGGCCTGGCTGGTTATGCTGGAGGTAGATTGGGTGGTAGACGTAAGCGGTTTCCAACGTGTTCATCCGGGTTCCGCTGTATAGGCGCTGCCGCGAGATCGAGATGGCACGATTATACTTGCCTGCCCGAGGGTGTCAACAGGCCGGGATCTGCGAGCCGTTTGTGTTTCCGCGACTCGGTCGACCATCGAATGATGGGGCCTCATTTGCACGCCCGTGTGATGTGAGTATAATAATGACCGCCGGTCAGTTGCGCTGATAAGCTGAGAGTGCGTCCGTCAGCAACTCCGATGATTGAACGCAGACTTGCATCGAAGGTTTACTCGTGAGTGCGGAATTCGTCTCTGGTTACTGCCTGGTGACCCTACTGCTCGAGAACAGGCCCTCTCAGCACCTCGATGAGTTGCAGCTTCTTCGCCCCAGGTTGCTCCCGGATCCCCGAGAGAAGGGGCTGGAGTTGGCTGCCTTTCGATCTGCAAGCAACGCTAACTTTCTACCCAACCTTTCTACCTAACCGAGGAGGTAAACGAGATGGACTTCAGCTGGACTGAGGAGCAGCGCCTCTGGCGCCGAGCCGTGCGTGACTTCGCTCAGAATGAGATCGCTCCGCGCGTGCGAGAGATCGACACGGAGGAGCGAATTCCGCGGGAGATCGTCGAAGGCATGGCGGAGATGGGGTTGCTGGCTCCTACAGTGGGAGAGGAGTACGGAGGCGTCGGTGCCGACTGGATGATGGCGACCATCGCTGCCGAGGAATTGGGGCGCGCTGACATCAGCCTGGCCGTCCCGGTGCTGTACCTGGTCGAAGCGGCGTGGGGGTTCATCTTCTATAGGTACGGATCGGACAGGCTCAGGGAGGAATATCTTCCCAGGGTCACCCAGGGAGAGGCATTCCTCGGCATCGCGACTACGGAACCCGGGGGTGGGTCCGATATCCTGGGTGCCTGCCGCACGCGCGCGGAGGAAGCCGGCGATGAGTGGAAGTTCAACGGAGAGAAGACCTACATCAGCGGGGTCCGAGAGTCGCTCGACTGGGGTGGTATTCACCTGATGTTGGCGCGCACCGAGCCCGATGAAAAGGCCGGCCATAAGGCCTTCACCTTCTTCGCCATGCCGCTCAAAGGGACCGAGGGCATCACACCGACCTTCTTCGAAGATATGGGCCGAATGGGCATCTCCACGGGAGGCTTTGCGCTGGATGACGTGCGTCTCCCGGCCGACCATCAGGTAGGCGAGTTCAACCGCGGCTTCTACCATGCCATGGAGGGGTTCTCAGCGGCACGCACGCTGATCGGTGCGACGTGCGTTGGAGCGGCAGAGGCCACACTGGGGATCGGAATGGATCAGATCAAGATGCGTGAGGCCTTCGGGCGGCCGATAGCGAGTTTTGAGGGCATCCAGTTCCCTCTGGCAGATCTGTACACAGACCTCGAGGGGACCAGGCTATCCACGTACAAAGCCGCCTGGACCATGGATCAGAAGTACAAGCACGAGGAAGCGACCCATCACGATATCGCCCTGGCAGCAGCGATGGCCAAGCTGAAGGCCCCTGTGCTGGGCTTCAAGGTTATGAATGAGGTAGCGGATTGGTTCGGCGCGATGGCCTACACCAAGGAGTGTCCGGTGGAAATGGGCATTCGGGGCATCCGCTCCTACTCCATCGGGGCGGAGGGCACACCGAACATCATGCGGTTGATCATCGCCCGCGAGCTCCTCGGTCAGGAGTTCCTGCCGACTCTCTATATGGAGAAGGCCTGAAACAGAGAACCGTGATCCTCAATCACTCGCTGAGTGTGGCCTGCCTTTGACAGGTCCGACTCTAGACTAGGAGGTGTCCCTTGCACATCGTGGTATGCACCAAATACACGCCCGACTCTGAGGCCAAGATGTCGGTGGACGAGGCGGGGAATGTCTCCTGGGGGGATTCTCCGCTGATTATCAACCCCTGGGATGAGTACTCGGTCGAGGAGGCCCTGCTCCTCCGTGACGAGTACGGTGGCACGGTCACCGTCATCTCGATGGGGCCTGAGGAGGCCCTGGAGGCGCTGAAGCACGCCGTGGCCATGGGTGCTGACGAGGCCATCCGCATCTGGGATGATGCCTGTGAGGGCTCTGACACGCTGGCGACCAGCTACGTGCTGGCGAAGGCCATCGAGAAGATGGGCGACGTCGACCTCGTTCTCTGCGGCAAGTCGGCCATCGACGCCCAGACATGGCAGACCGGAGTGGCACTCGCCACGCGCCTCAACTACCCGTCACTCATGTACACGATCAACATCGCCGCGCTGGACCCTGACGGGGGGTCGATCACCGTCGAGCGGCTTCTGGAACAGGGACGACAGGTCGTGGAGGCGCCACTCCCCGCCGTCGTCGGTACCATCAAGGGGATCAACGAGCCTCGCTACACGTCTTTCATCGGCATCCGCAAGGCGGCGAAGATGGAATACCCGCTCTGGACGCTGGAGGATGCAGATGCGGATCCAGAGAAGGTCGGCCCCAGCGGCTCCGGCGTGCGCTGGCCCGAGGTCTTCGAGCCCCCGGTTCGTGAGGGAGAAGCGGAGATCATCGAGGGCGAGACGGTGGAAGAAGAGGCCGAGGTCCTGGTCGAGAAGCTCTTGGCCGAGAAGGTGATCTAGGGGGGTGTTATATGAAGAGCGACATCTTCGTCTGGGTGGAGCAATTCGAGGGTGAGGCCCCGGGCGCGTCGTGGGAGGCAATGGGTGCGGCTCGCAGCCTGGCCGATGAGCATGGGGGTGATGTGGTGGCCTGTGTCTTCGGTGCGGATGGGCTGGATGATCTGGCGCAGGAGGCAATCTCCTACGGTGCCGACAAGGTCCTGGTGACCAGCGACCCGTCCCTGGCCGATTTTCGCGTCGAACCCTACGCGGCGCTGCTGGCGCAGGCGGTGAGGGGGTTTGAGCCAGAGACCGTCCTCGTCGCGGCGACGTTTCGCGGTCGGGAGTTGGGACCGGCCCTGGCGGTGAAGCTGGAGACCGGGTGCATCGCCGACTGCACGGAGCTGGTCTCTGAGGATGGCCAGTTGATGGCCACGCGACCTATCTACGCGGGCAAGCTGATGTCCCGGTGCGTGATTCCCGAGCGTCGGCCTCAGGTCTTCACCACGCGCGTGCGGGCCTTCCCCAAGCCGGACCCGGACCCGGGCCGCAGCGGCGACGTGGTAGAGTTGGGGCCGTTGATGGGCGAGGACGAAATCGCTGTGAAGGTGGCGGGGTTCAGGGAGAGCGAGGGGGGCGTCAGTCTGGCGGACGCCAGCATCATCGTCTCCGGTGGTCGGGGGGTAGCTGGCCCCGAGGGGTACGAGCCGCTGCGGGAGCTGGCAGAGACGCTCAAAGCAGCGATTGGGGCTTCTCGCGCCGCGGTGGACGCCGGTTGGATTCCGTACGAGCATCAGGTGGGTCAGACCGGCAAGACGGTGAGTCCCGACCTCTACATCGCCTGCGGCATCTCGGGGGCGATTCAGCATCTGGCCGGTATGCGCACCAGCAAGGTCATCGTGGCGATCAACAAGGATCCCGAGGCGCCGATCTTCAAGGTCGCGGACTACGGGTTGGTTGAGGATCTGTTTGATGCCGTGCCCGCGCTTAGGAAGGCGCTGGAGAAGAAGCTTACCTGAGTTCTCTGACTTGCCGTCTTCTTGCCTGCTGATTTGTGCAGGGATGCGAACCCCGTCTCCGTCTCCGAGGCGGGGTTTGCTTGTGTGCGCAGTTTGGCCGTGATATAATGCGGTTGATCCGCATCAGGGGGTGTTCACTGTGCCTGGTTCACAACAACGACGGACCCGCATAATCGCTTGGATCATCAGCGTTCTGGTTGTTCTCAGTATGGCGTTGAGCATGGCCGGGTCGCTCGTGACGACGCGCCGGGTCACGCCGACTCCAAGGCCTTCTCCTACACCCTTTCCAACCTGGACGCCAACACCGGATGCGATGTGATCGTGTTGTCGTCCCATTCCCGAACGCACGGGGGTGGGGGAAGCTCCCTCTGTGCGAGGTCTGGGTGACCGCAGTCTAAGAGATACGCGATCTGATCGCCTTCAGGAAGTGCCCGGGGTGCGCTGTGCCCTCAGCCGCCTGGCCTGGAGCGATTCTGGGTGTCAGGCGACCCGTTCTTGAAACCGGCTTCAGCCGGCACGATGACCCGCCGTACTGGTGAGGAGAGAACGATGACCGACCATTCGTTGAAGATCCTGTTCCTTACCGCCGAGGCTGTGCCTTTTGCCAAGGTCGGGGGTCTGGCCGATGTGGCCGGATCGCTGCCCAAGGCCATCCGGGCGCTGGGGCACGACGTGCGGCTGATGATGCCCCGGTATGGTACCATCAACAGCGACATGTTCCAGCTGGGGAAGATCGGTGAACCCTTTCGTGTCCCGGCGGGCGCGGGGAAGGAATACGTCCACCTCATCGGGACCACGATGGGGGAGAACGTGCCGGCCTACCTCCTCTGGAATGAGCACTACTTCACCTCCCGTGAGAGGGTGTATGGCTTTGAGGATGACGCCCAGCGCTTCGCCGTCTTCGGCCGGGGAGTCATTGAGGCTATGCGGGTGCTGGAATGGAAGCCGGACGTGATACACGCCAACGACTGGCACACTGCGCTCGTACCCACATGGCTCGACGTGTCTGGCTGGCGGGAGCCCTTCTATCGCGAGATTGCGACCCTGTTCACCATCCACAATCTCTCCTACCAGGGCATTTGCGGGCGGCTGATTCTGACGTTTGCCCAGATGGAGGACGTGGAACACCTGTCCGTGGAGCCTCCGGGAGCGGTGAACTGGATGGCGCAAGGGATCGCGCATTCGGACGTCATCAATACGGTGAGCGAGCGGTATGCGAGGGAGATTCTGAACCCGGAGATGGGGATGGGCCTGGAGCCGCTGTTGAAGGAGCGAGAAGATCGTCTGCACGGGGTGTTGAACGGGCTCGATTACGACGAGTGGAACCCGGCCACCGATCCATGGGTACCCCACAACTTCGACGTTCGGACGCTAGATCGCCGGGCAGCGAACAAGACCGCGCTTCAGCAGCGGGCCAGGCTGCCGGCCCGCTCCGAGGTCCCCCTCGTGGGGATGGTCTCTCGCCTGGACGAGGTCAAGGGCATGGACCTGCTGGGGCCCGCGCTCAATTGGCTCCTGGAACAGCATGACGTTCAATTCGTGGTGTTGGGAACCGGCGATCCGCGCTATCATGGCATGTTTGAGGCGATTCAGGGACGCTATCCCGATCGGGTGCGTGCATTCCTCAAGTTCGACGCCGTGCTGGCCCGGCGCATCTACGCCAGTGCCGACATGTTCCTCATGCCGAGCCTGGTCGAGCCGTGCGGGCTTGGTCAGATGATCGCGATGCGCTACGGCAGTGTGCCCATCGTGCGCGAGACCGGTGGCTTGGCGGACACCGTGACCGATCATGACGAAGCGCGTGGGCACGGCACCGGCTTTGTCTTCCAGGAGAAGACGCCTGAGGCGTGCCAAGAGGCGCTGGGACGCGCGTTGGAGGTCTACCGCAACCGGGACACGTGGCGTGCGCTGCAGAAACGGGGCATGGAGTCTGACTTCTCGTGGACGGCCTCGGCCAGGGACTATATCGATCTCTACCGCAAGGCGCTTGAGGTGCACTGAGCTTCCTGGCCTGGGGATGGTCGAATCCTACCATGTTGTCGCGGTGCGCGGCCGCCCTGACGCCCAATGCCGCCGGATGTGAGGCGGTTGGAGTGGAATGCGGGCTCTTCTCGGCCCCCGTCAGCAAGAAGGCGGCGGGGGTTCTGTCTTACGTCCAGCTTCTCCGATGAGCGAACGGTTTACGTTGGTCTCCGCTGTGCATCTCTTCCTCATCCGGGAGGGCCGGGTGCTGCTGCTGCGTCGGTGCAACACGGGATACGAGGACGGCAACTACAGCGTCGTCGCGGGGCATCTCAATGGCGGTGAGGAGGTTAAAGCAGCCGCGATCCGCGAGGCGATGGAGGAAGCGGGAATCGATATCTCGCCGGAGGATGTGGAGGTTGTGGGGGTGATGCACCGCTGCGCGGAAGACGAGCGCATCGACTTCTTTGTCGCGGCGTCTTCGTGGTCGGGAGAGATTGTCAACAGAGAGCCCGGCAAATGCGATGAGTTGGCCTGGTTCGACATGGACGACCTTCCCGAGAACGTGATCCCTTATGTGAGGAGGGCGCTGGAGAACTACCGCCGGGGGCGCTGCTTCGACAGCTTTGGATGGGTGCGGGCGCGCTGACCGCGGGCGGTGCCCAAGTTGACTGTACAGATCGTCGGGCTCTGGGCGGGCGCGATGGAGTGGTCTGGCGGTGGCTTGAGGATGAAACTTGGCAGGGCAGAGCAGCCTGAATAGCCTCTTGACAAGGAGTTGAGACTGGGATGAACGAGCGAGTAGCGGCAGAGGTGTTTACGGTCGCGGCGGACGCATCGCTGCAGTCGGTGCTAAACGATCCATCCAGCCCGCCGCCCGTGCGGCGAGCGCTGAGCGGGATCCACTCGTTGCAGCTGCGGAATGAGACCATCGTCGGCCGGACGCTTCGGGCGTCGCGCCTCGGGCCGCAGTGGATTGCGGCGCTTCTGGCGCTGGGGGCGGGTGTCACCTTGGATCGAGACGACGGATCCCAGGATGTGGCGCTGGATGCCCTGATCAGGAAGGAGGAGGGCGGCGCGGTCGCAGCCCTCCACATTCCCATCTTGGACGCCGACAGCGCGTGGGGTGAGGCTCACGTGGCGCGAACGCCCTCGGACATGCCGATTGTGGCGGCGTTTGCCGTCGTCAGGATGGACGGTGAGACAGTGCAGAGCGCCCGAGTCGCGCTCACCGGCGTCTGGTCGGAGGCGGTGCGGCTCGCCCGGGCGCCTGACGTCCTGGTGGGCGGGCCCCTGGACGAGGAGCGCATCCGCGAGGTCGCTGTGACCGTTGAGGGGGAGGTGGAGCCCGTGGGAGATTACGTGGGCAGCGAGGCGTATCGACGGGCGATGGCCGGGGTGGTGACGCGTCGTGCGCTGAAGGCCTGTCTGGAGCAGGAGGAAGCCGATGAGTAACGATCGCACGAAGAAGATTGGGGTGATCATCAACGGTGAGGAAAGGACCTTGACGGTACACCCGGCCGACACACTCTTGGACACCCTGCGTGCGGCCTCCTACATCAGCGTCAAGTACGGGTGTGGCACGGGTGACTGTGGGGCGTGTACCGTGCTGCTTGATGGCGAGCCCGTGCACAGCTGCCAGATGCGAGCTATCGAGGCCGAGGGGCGTGAGGTATTCACCGTCGAGGGCCTGGCGCCGTTCCCGGCGAGGGGTGTGGATGATCTCCATCCCATACAGCGCGCCTTCGTGGAGACGGGCGCGATTCAGTGTGGCTACTGCACACCCGCCCAGATGTTGAGCGCAAAGGCGTTGCTGGATCGCAACCCCGATCCCACCCGGGAGGAGATCGGCGAGGCGCTGAGTGGCGTGCTGTGTCGGTGCACGGGTTACGTGAAGATCATCCAGGCCGTGGAGCGTGCGGCGGCGCTGATGCGCGGTGAAACGGTCGAGCCGTTCCGTCACCTGGAGGCGACGCTGGGAGACGACGAATCACCGCAGGCGGTGCTGGGGGAGTTCTACGCGGTCCCAGGCGATGGGCTTCATCCGCGGACGACGTTGGTCATCTCCCCGCCTGAGATGGAGCCCCTCCAGGCGGTCGGTCAATCGAGCGTGAAGGTGGACGGCGTCAAGCTGGCGGCGGGGCGGCGTGCCTTTGCCGATGACGTGAAGATGGAGAGGATGCTCTACGGTGCCCTGCTGATCAGCCCCCACGCCCACGCCCGGATCAGAAGTATCGATGCGAGCGAGGCGCGAGTCCTGGAAGGTGTCCACGCCGTTCTGACGCACGAGGACATCCCTCGGGTCAAGTATGCCTCGGGCGGGCAGAGCTACCCGCAGCCTCCGCCCTTTGACCAGGTCTGTCTGGACAACAAAGTGCGGCACGTCGGCGATCGGGTTGCCGTCGTGGCTGCGGAGACGCCCCGGTTGGCGCAGCGGGCGCTGCGGCTGATCCAGGTCGAGTACGAGGTCCTCCCGCACGTGCTGGACGGCGAGGAGGCGCGGGAACACGGGGCTCCCCTGATCCACGAGGAGCCCGACACGGAGGGGATCTACGATCGCGATCGGAACATCGTGCACCACATCGAGGCGGGCGAGGGGGATCCCGAGGCGGCGTGGGGCAGGGCGGACCACGTCTTCGAACGAGAGTACCGTACGTCACAGCAGCAGCAGGCTCACATCGAGCCCCACGTCTGCATCACCTACTGGGACGAGGACGGGCGGCTGGTGGTCCGGACGAGCACGCAGGTGCCGTTCCACATTCGGCGCATGCTGGCACCGCTGGTGGGTCTGCCGGAGAAGGACATTCGGGTGATCAAGCCGCGCATCGGGGGCGGATTCGGCAACAAGCAGGAGATGATCTTGGAGGATCTCTGTGCGCACCTCACCCTCGCGACGGGCCGGCCAGTGCGGATGGAGTACACGCGCCATCAGGAGTTTACCAGCTCCCGCAGCCGGCATCCCACCGTCCAACGGTATCGAATGGGGGTGACGGACGATATGGACGTGGTCGCCACCGAGCTCGACCTGCTGGGCGACACGGGGGCCTATGGCACCCACGGTCTTACGGTGAACATGGTGGCCGGGCAGAAAGGCCTGACGCTCTACAACACCCCGTACTCGGCGTTCCGGTGTGACGTGGTCTATACCAACAAGCCTGTTCCGGGGGCGTTCCGGGGGTACGGCGCCATGCAGACCATGTTTGGTGTGGAAACGTTGATGTCTGAGATCGCCGAGGAGATGGGATGGGACGTCGTCGAGTTCAAGCGCAGGAACTGGATTAAGGAAGGTGAGGAGTTGTTGATGGCGAAGGCCCTGGGCGAGGGTCGTGAGGGCTTTGAGCAGAGCATCCATTCCAACGGCCTCGAGACGTGCGTCGAGGTGGGACTGAAGGCCATAGGATGGTACGGGAAGCGCGGCCAGCTGAATGAGAATCCGGTTGGTCCCATCCGACGGGGCATCGGCATGTCGGTGATGGGCCACGGGAGCGGCATCGCAGGCCTGGACATGGCCGCCGCGACGATCAAGATGAACGACGATGGATCCTTCAACCTGCTGATCGGCGCCACGGACATCGGTACCGGCTCGGATACGATCCTGGCCCAGATCGCGGCAGAGGAGCTGGGTGTTCCGGTGAACGACATGATCGTCTACTCCTCCGACACCGACTTCACGCCCTTTGACAAGGGGGCGTACGCCTCCAGCACGACGTACATCAGCGGCGGCGCGGTCCGCAAGGCCGCTGCCAGGGTAGCGAATGAGATCAAGGTGCACGCGGCGACCATGCTGGGGGTAAACCTGCAGGAGGGCGGGGAAGCGAGCGATGGAGGGATCGGGTTGGAGGACGTGATGCTTCGTGACCGCTCGGTGTGGTTCCCAGATGGGCGGAGCGTGACGCTGGAGGAGGTGGCCCTCAGCAGCCTCCATCAGCAGAACCAGCATCAGATCGTGGCCAGCGCCTCGAACATGAGCTACGAGAGCCCGCCGCCCTTCGGGGCCCAGTTCGTCGAGCTGACCGTCGATACCGAGACGGGCGAGGTGAGAGTCGAGCGGGTGCTGATGACGGTCGACGCGGGGCGGGTGATCAACCCCATCACCGCCTCCGGGCAGGTGGAAGGGGGCATTGCCCAGGGGCTGGGCTTCGCCCTCTGTGAGGAGATGGTGTACGATGATGACGGGCGCCTGGTCAACCCGCGGCTGGGGCCGTATCATATCTACAAGGCGGATGAGATGCCGGAGATTGAGGTCATCTTCGTCCAGACGGACGAACCGACCGGGCCGTTCGGGGCTAAGTCGGTGGCCGAGCTGCCAATCGATGGTGTCGCCCCGGCCGTGGCTGATGCGATTCACGATGCCACAGGGCTCTGGCTTCGTGAGGTGCCCTTCACGCCGGAGCGCGTGTGGCGGGCCCTTAGAGAGGCGGACTGATCAGGAGCGAGGACGCCAAGTGTTAGGGGCAGGGGAGCCCCGAGCGGCGCGGCCCGGCGACGTATGCGTCCTGGTCGAGCCAACCGGAGATGACGTGGTTGAACTGGGTCATCAGCAGAGAGAGTTGCAGAGGGTCTTTGGCGGTCGAATCCACGAGCCGGTCCATCTGACGGTCCAGCGATTCAGGCTCGGGCATGGGCGTCCCCGGCAGGATCTGGTGGGATATTTGCTGGCGGAACTTGGGGCTCTTCGACCCTTCTCCGTCGTCGCGGTTTCTCTGGCGCAGATGGAGCACCCATTCTGGGAGTCGCGGCTTATTCGCTGGCGCGTTCCAGCCACGGCTGACCTGAGCGCGTTCTGCGAGGCCGTGGAGGGGCTTCTCGTCGAGAGGGAGATCGTGCCCCATTTCCCGTTGGAGCGGGGATGGGAACCGCGGTACGTCACCGCCCTCGAAGAGACGGGAGCGGGGGAACTTGACCGCTGTCGGGAAGAGTTGCGATTTCCCTGCCGCCTCTTTGAGGCCCAGCGAGTGGTGCTTTCCCGGATCGAGGCGCAGAGGACATTCCGTACCCTGGGCGAATCTGGACTGGGGGGCCGCTGAGGCGGTCTGCTCGGGTCTGGCTGTTGCTGGCTGCCGGCGGACCGCGGCCCCCTGGTTAGCTTGGCGAAGTCACGTAGGATAGGGAGGTTGAGATGTATAAGACAATTCTCGTCCCGCTGGACGGATCGAAGCGGGCGGAGGCCATATTGCCGCACGTGGAGGAGCTGGCGCAGCGGTACGGCGCGCGGGTGGTCTTCGTGCGGGTCATCGAGCCGATATACTACGTGCTGGGGCCGGAGGGAACGCCGCTGGCGGTGCGCGAACAAGAGCTGAAGCAGCGCCGTGAGGATGCGGAATCGTATATGGCTGGGAAGAAGGGGCAGTTCCGAGAGAAAGGCATCGAGGCGAAGGCGGAGGTCCTCCAGGGGCCTGTTGTGCAGGCCATCACCGATGCTGCGGAACGGGAAAGCGCGGATCTGATCGCCATCGCCAGTCATGGCCGAAGCGGCCTGTCGCAGTGCTTCTACGGCAGCATCGCGGCTGGCGTGCTGAACCGCGTCGATCGACCGCTGCTGGTGGTGCGCTCGGCAGGTGAAGGGTAGATGATGAACTGGGAGGTTTCATGGGCGACGACGTGCTCAAGGTAGCGACCTACAACGCGAACTCGATCCGGGCGCGGATGGAGCTGATCCTCGACTGGCTGGACGGGGAGGAGCCGGACGTGGTCTGCGTTCAGGAGACGAAGGTGGAGGACAAAGACTTCCCCGCGGGGCCGATTCGCGAGGCGGGCTATCACGTGGTGTACCGCGGGCAGAAGGCGCACGCCGGGGTGGCGATCATCAGCTCGGTAGAGCCGGAGGACGTTGCGTACGGATTCGACGACGGCGGTGAACCGGATGAGCCGCGTCTGATTCGAGCGGTCATCGCCGGGATCCCGGTGGTAAACACGTACGTGCCGCAAGGACGCTCGGTCGATTCGGAGCATTTTGCCTACAAGCTGGAGTGGTTCGAGCGCCTGCGCGCTTTCTTTGACAACCATTACGCCCCGCACGAGCCGCTGCTGTGGATGGGGGACTTCAACGTGGCACCGGAGCCGATCGACATCTACGATCCGAAGGGGAAGGCGAACCACGTCGACTTCCACCCTGACGCCCGTGAGGCACTGGACAGGGTGAAAGCGTGGGGCTTCGTGGACGTCTTCCGCCAGCACCACCCCGACGAGGAGGATCAGTACACGTACTACGACTACCGGGCCAAGGATCCCATTGAGCGTGGGATCGGCTGGCGGGTGGACCACGTCTGGGCGACCGAGCCGCTGGCGGAGCGGTCGACGGATTCGTGGATCGACGTGGAGGCGCGGCGGGCGGAGCGCCCGTCG
>JAWLCP010000014.1:0-43375 GCA_041687115.1 Anaerolineae bacterium | reverse complement strand
ACGAGGGGGCACTCATGGAGGATAGGGACTCCAGTTTGGACCTATGGCGCAGATGGACCGCTGCCTTGATGACCGGGCTCGACGTCGATGTGGACGAGAGAGGGTAGCGTCATCCGCTCTCTGTGTGACAGATGCGGGTGTCCCCTCGTCAGAGCCGGCTAGGTCGAGCTCTCGCCGGCTTTCTGCGACTGCTCGCGAGGTTGGGTAACGGAGGTCTTTGAGGCTGCCTTGGGAAGGTCGGTGCACGTCGAGCTCAAACGAGCAATTGGTCGGGGCGATCCCGTCTGCCAGTTCATCGTTCGCTTCGGTCAGGAGCCAGGTGACGAAGACCAAGCGACAGTTCTGTGAGAGGAGGCGCGGTGTGAAAGAGTATCGGTTCATCCAGGTGGATGTGTTCACTGACGTTCCCTTCGGCGGCAATCCGTTGGCCGTCTTTCCGGACGCCGAGGGCCTGACCCCCGTGGAGATGCAGCGCCTGGCGCGCGAGATGAATCTCTCCGAGACGACCTTCGTGCTCCCACCCCAGGCACCGGACGCCGACTTCAAGGTTCGTATCTTCACCCCGGCCAAGGAAATCCCCTTCGCCGGTCATCCCGTGGTCGGCACCCACTGGGTTCTGGCCCACCTGGGCCGCGTGGATCTGCACGAGCCGGTGACCCAGGTGTGGTTCGAGCTTGGCGTGGGCGTGCTGCCGGCTGACCTCCACGTCGTGGATGGAGCCGTCGAGCGGGTCGTGATGACCCAGGATCGCCCCACGTTCCACGCCACCCTGGCAGACCCGTCGGATCTCGCCGAGGGCCTGGGTCTGCCCGTCGAAGCCATTGTCGAGACGGACCTCCCTGTGCACGTGGTATCCACGGGCATACCCCAGATGATGGTACCGGTTCGCTCCCTGGCCGAGGTGCAAGGCCTGGCGGCCGACGAGCTGAACGTCGCTGCCCTCAATCGGGCCTGCCGCGCCGCTGACACCGAGTGCGTGATGGTCTTCGCCCTGGAGACAGAGCAGCCCGACGCCACCGTCCACGTCCGCATGTTCGCTCCGCTCCTCGGCGTCCCTGAGGATCCGGCCACCGGCAGCGCCAACGGCGCTCTCGGTGCCTATCTGGTCCATCACCGGGCCATACCCGTCACCGACCCCACCACGTACGTTCTCAGCGAGCAGGGGACGGAGATGGGCAGGCCCAGCAGCCTCCACGTCGAGGTGGATAGCGTCGGCGCGAAGATCACCGCCGTGCGTGTGGGCGGGCAGGTGGTGCCGGTCGCTGAGGGGGTCGTGCGATTCTAAGGAAGGGTGCGGCGGTGAGACTTATCGGGCTCGACCTGCTTCTGACCTACGACTGCACCGGACGGTGCGCCCACTGCTGCTACCGGGCTGGGCCTGGGAAAGGCGGGATCATGAGCGTGTCGGAGGTCGAGGGCTATCTGGAGGCGCTGGCCGATCAACCGCTGGAGGGGATCCTGCTCTTCGGGGGTGAGCCGTTTCTCTGCTATGATCTGCTGCGGGCGTCTGTCCCTCTGGCTGCCTCCCTGGCGCCGCGGGTCTACGTCTTCACCAACGGGTACTGGGCCACGGATCCGGAGACCGCCCGCCGGCTGCTGGCTGGCCTCCAGGAGGTAGGCCTCGACTACATCCTGTTCAGTGTGGACGCGTTTCACCAGGAACGCATCCCTCTGGAGCGAGTCGCCGTCGGCATTGACGCGGCGCGTGAACTGGGCTACCATACCATCGATGTCGACAACCGCTTCTTGGGCCAGCCAACGATGGACAACATCTACAATCGGCGGACGCGGGCCAACATGGACCGGCTGGCGCAGTTGTGCGATCTGACCGACGTCAACGTTCACGAGGGGCCGCTCCGGTTGGTAGGGCGCGCCGCAGACCAGTTAGCCGCTCACATCGTGCCCCAGGCTGCCTCCCTGGATCACTGTCCCCTGCCGGACTACCTGGGTGGCGATTTGCGTGCCCCGACCGGCGTGGAGATCCACCCCGGCGGCTGGATGAACTTCTGCGCCGGGCTGGCCCTGGGCAACGCCCGCCAGCGCCCCCTGACGGAGATCCTGGATGAGTACGACCCTGATGCCCATCCCATCATCCACACGCTGGCACAGGAGGGTCCGCTGGGGTTGCTGCGGATGGCGCGTCGTTACGGCTACTCATCGTCGGGGGACTACGTGGACGGCTGCCATATGTGCTACGAGGCACGGCGCTTTCTCCGCGCCTACTACCCGGTTCATCTGGCTCCCGCTCATCCCTACGTCGGAGACGCCGCATGAGAGACTTCCGCCGTGGCCTCCTCGCCACGCTCCCCCTCGCCCCAGGCGTGATCGCCTTCGGCCTCCTCTACGGCATGATGGCCCGCCAGATCGGCTTGAACCCCTGGGGTGCCTGGGCTATGTCCCTCATCGTCCACGCTGGGTCGGCCCAGTTCACCGCCTTGAGTATGTGGCAGGCGAGCGGGGCGATCCCCATCGTCCTCACTACCCTGGTGGTCAACCTGCGCCACCTGCTGATGGGTGCCTCCATCGCTCCCTATCTGCGCGGGCTGCCGTCCGCCTGGAAGGCCCTCCTTGCCCTCTGGATGTCCGATGAATCTTACGCCCTCGCCATCGCCGAGTACCGGCACGGAGCGGGGGGCCGCTGCTACTTCTTTGGGGCCAACGTCGGCATCTACCTCGCCTGGTCTTCAAGTGGACTCCTCGGCGCTCTCCTCGGGGCCGCCATCCCGGATCCCAGACGGATTGGCCTCGATCTCGTCTTTCCTCTGGCGTTCCTGGGGTTGTTGTCTACCCTGCTTGACGATCGCGTCGGGGTGGGGGTGGCTCTCGCGTCTGGCGCGCTCGCGTTGGCAGGGATGTTCCTGCTGCCCGGCAAGTGGTACGTCATCGTGGCCGGCTTGGTGGGCAGCGCGTTGGGCGTGCTGCTGGAGAAGGCGGAGGAGCGGTGCGTGAAGTCCTGATCGTCGCCGGCATGGCTCTGGTGACCTATGCCACGCGGTATACGATGATTGCGGCGCTCGGGCGGAAAGCTGCCCTCCCGGGCCGCCCCGAGGGACGGTCGCTCCTGCGAGCCTGGCTGCGCTATGTGCCTCCGGCCGTGCTGGCCGCCCTCATCGTGCCCCCTGTCGTCGCTCCCCAGGGCCAGGTCGCTGTCGGCGTCCCACTCTGGGCGACCCTCGTTGCGGCTGTCATTGCATGGCGCACTCGAAACGTCTTCTGGACGATTCTGGTGGGCATGAGCGTCTTGTGGGTGCTTCGAGGGCTTGGGGTGTAGCTTCGGGGAGACACCGCCCGGCCGACCCGTCGTCGTGCTTAGTCAGCCGGCTCCGTCAACTCCTTGATGATGGTCAACATCTCCGATGGACGGAAGGGCTTGAGCACGAACGCATCGGCGCCAGCCTGGAGGCACTCGTGGCGTTGGTCCATTCCCGACGTCATAATCACCGGCACGCCCCTCAGGGCCTCGTCACTTTTCAACTCCCGGAGCACGCCCAGCGTGTCCTGATTTCCGATGTGGATGTCCATCAGAACGAGGGCGGGCTCCTCGCGACGTGCCGTGTCCGTCACTCCTGTCGGGTCGGTCACTCCGATGGCCCTGTGCCCCTCGAGCTCCAGCACCGTCACCAGCAATTCTCGGAACACCTTGTCATCATCGACGACGACGATCGTGCTCATCGCCGGCACCGTTAGCTCGATTCTTCCTGCGTCTCTTCCTCCGGCTCGAGGGCAACCTCGAAGACCTCGTCGATCCGCTCAACCGGGACGATTCGCAGTTCCTCAAGCACCTCTTCGGGGACGTCTTCCAGGTCCTTCTCATTCTGCCTCGGCAGGATCACCGTGCCGAGACCGGCCCGGTGAGCCGTGAGCACCTTCATCTTGACCCCGCCTACGGGAAGCACCTGACCACGAAGCGTGATCTCGCCTGTCATCCCCACGTCTCCGCGCACTGTGCGCCCGGTCAACAGGGATGCCAGGGCGGTGGCGATTGCCACGCCCGCTGAGGGGCCATCCTTCGGCACGGATCCCTTTGGCACGTGGACGTGGATGTCAACCTCGCCGAAGATTCCCTCCGGAATACCCAGATCGCCCGCTTTCGAGCGCACGTAACTCAGAGCGGCCTGGGCGGACTCTCTCATCACATCCCCGAGTTGCCCGGTCACCGTGAATCCCTTGTCGCCCGCCATCTTCGTCGCCTCACAGAAGAGCAGGTCCCCCCCCGCCACGGTCACGCCCAATCCTGTTGCCACCCCCGGAATCTGGGTCCGCAGCGCTGTGTCCGGGAAGTACCGCCGTCGGCCCAGGAACTCCGACAGGTTCTCCACCGTCACTTCCACCGGTTCCTCGTCTCCCTCGGCGATACGGGTCACCACCTTACGGCAGATCTTCCCAATCTCCCGCTCCAGGTTGCGCACACCCGCCTCGCGGGTGTAATCCTGGATGATCTTGCGCAGCGCCTCCTCTGTGAAACTCAGTTCCTCGGCCCATAGCCCATTCTCGCGCAGCTGGCGCGGGATCAGGTACCCTTGGGCGATGCGAACCTTCTCCGTCTCCGTGTAACCCGAGAGCTTCAGAATCTCCATCCGGTCGCGGAGCGGCGCCGGGATCGGCTCCAGCAGGTTCGCTGTGGTGATGAACATCACCCGCGAGAGATCGAACGGCACGTCCAGGTAGTGGTCTCTGAACTCTGCGTTCTGCTCTGGATCCAGCACCTCGAGCAGGGCGGAGGCTGGATCTCCTCGGAAGTCTTTCCCCAGCTTGTCCACCTCGTCGATCATGAAGACCGGGTTCCTCGATCCAACCCGCCGCAGCGCCTGGATGATACGGCCGGGCAGTGCGCCGATGTATGTGCGACGATGCCCTCGAATCTCCGCCTCGTCGCGCACCCCGCCTAGAGACTGACGGATGAACTTCCGCCCCAGCGCACGAGCGATCGATTGCCCGAGGCTGGTCTTCCCGGTGCCTGGCGGCCCCACGAAGCAGAGGATCACTCCCTCCCGCTCCCGTCGAATGTAATCCCCTGGCCCGCGTTCCTCAAGCCTCTCTTTTCGTTCCTCTCGCAGCTTGCGCACCGCCAGGAACTCGAGGATGCGCTCCTTGATGTCCTCGAGATCGTAATGGTCCTCGTCCAGCACCTGCCGTGCGTGAGGGATGTCCAGGTTGTCTTCCGTTTCGACGTCCCACGGGAGGTTTGTCAGCCAATCCAGGTAGGTACGGATGACGCTGTACTCCGGGGAGGCAGACGGCACTTTGCTCAGGCGATCTAACTCGCGCTTCGCCTCTTGCTCTGCCTCCTCCGGCATGTTCAGCTCTTCGACCTTCTTTCGCAACTCCTCCGCTTCCATCTGCTCGTCGGCCTCACCCAGCTCCCGCTGAATGATCTTCTTCTGTTCGCGGAGGAAGTACTCCCGCTGCCTCTCGTGCATCTCAGACTGGGCCTCGCTCTTGATCTTCCTGCCCAGCTCGAGGACCTCCACCTCTTGCGCCATGATGTTCAGCAATCGATGCATCTTGTCGCCGAGGTGGTCCATCTCCAGGATCTCTTGGGCCTCCTCAATCTCGTTGTCTATATGATTGGCGATCGCGTACGTGATCTGGAGCGGATCCTCTATACTCGACAGCATCTCGCCCATCTCGTCCGGAATCGTGGGCGATAGCTCGATCAAGCGGACAAAGTGCTCAAGCATGTTTCGGCGCAGCGCTTCCGTCTCTAGCGTCGGCTCGGTTGTCTCCGGTATCGTCTCCACGCGCGCCAGGAAGTAGGGCGACTCCTGCACGAATTCCTCGATGCGGATGCGCACCAGTCCCTGCACGATCAGCGTCAGGGTCCCGTCAGGAGCCTTCGCCAGCCGATGGACCGCCGCTGCCGTCCCGACGCGGAAGACCTCGTCCGGACCTGGAGTCTCAATCTCTGGATCTCGACCTGCCACCAGGCCGATGATGCTGTTCTCGTTTACTGCATCGTCGATGAGTCGCACCGAGCGCGGTTGCCCCACGCGGATCGGTACGGCTGTCAGGGGATAGATGACGAGACCTCGCAGCGGCAAGATCGGGATCACCGAAGGCACCTCAAGACGGTAGCCATCGTCTCCTCTCTCTCGCAGAGAGGCGCTGATTTCGTTCATCACCCTTGGATTGATCAGTGGGCTCAGCCAGTCGTTCGCGGTCTTTCTCGAATCCGACATTCGTTTCTCAACTATCCCTTGAACTCTCTCTTCGACTTACCAGGATCGATTTCGACCAGGAGCGACCGATACGGTTCGGTCTTGGGTGATCCAGTGTTGCTCGGCCCCGGCTACACAATAAACCTTGCTCGCCCGCGATCGTCCGATCCGGGCCACGGGCGGGGATCTGCAGCCCGCGCATCATTTTACCACAGTTGTTGTGCCCCTTCAACCGCCTACCTGACGTGTTTCCCCTTGATTTTCTGCCCATTCCGATGTATCATACCCCTCAGGCTCAAACACGCGCTCCTATCGCCGGTTTGGACCGGGGCACTGGTCCGGACGGCGCAAGGGGCGAAACAAAAACCCCCTTCGGGGGCTGAGACCAGGGATCGCGAAGCTGTTCTGTTCGACTCTGACGACACATCGAGGACATCTACGAGCAATCCCCGCGTGCCTGGCGGGTGATTCGTGGCACTCTATACCCACCCGGCTCCACTGCCTGGACGCCGTGGCCCAGATGCGATATCCTGGGCCATTGCCCCGGCTCCAGCCCGGGCTACTGGCCCTTGTCCAGCGTCCGCAGGCACCGGGTGCAGATATGGATGCGGCGCATCTCGCCGTCAATCATGACTCGCTTCCGTTGAACGTTGGGTCGGAACTGACGTTTCGTCGTCTTCTTGGAGCGAGGCACGTTGTGCCCGAATCGCGTGCCTTTTCCGCAGATTTCACATTTCGCCATTGGCTTCTTGACCTCCACATAATGACCTGATGCTGTTCAAAGTAGGATGCCTTTCCTCTGTGGCCGTTCGGCGCCCGACTCCCACGTCAGGGCCCGTCGTCCGCGCTTGGACGGGGAACCGGCACCGCCAAGCCGACGCATTATTATACGCCGAGCGGTTGTTTCGTGCAAGGAGCGAGGCTGGGTGCCGCTGCTTTGAGCGCCTTTTATTCAGCTGATCGCAAGGAGGGAGCATGCCGCAAGACGAGTATCGTGGCAACATCGATGTATCGCCGACTGCCATCGCGAGCGTCGTGAATGACGCTGTCCTCTCCTGCTATGGCGTCGTCGGAACGTCGTCGAAGGATCTGGCGACAGGGATTGCCACGGCTTTTTCCACGGAACGAAAGCGTGGGGTCGACGTGCGCGTCGAGGATGGGCGGATCGTGATCGATGTCTACGTGATCATCGAGTATGGCACGCGCATCGCTGCCGTCGCCCGCAGTGTCATGAACGTCGTCAAGTTCAGCGTAGAACGAGCCCTTGGCGTTCCGGTGGCCGAGGTCAACGTCCACGTCGACGCCTTGCGGGTCAGCAACGTGGACTGATTCTTGTCGCGCCGATTCACTGAGACGCTATCATTCCGAGGGAGAGAGGCTTGACCGCAGAGGATAAGACAGCAGAGGCAGTCCGTGAAGGTGCGCGCTATGTCGTGGACGGCCAGGGATTCAGACGCCTTGTCAGGGCGTCCTTGGCATGGCTCCAGCGCCATCAGGCTGCCATAAATGCACTCAACGTGTACCCCGTGCCGGACGGTGACACCGGAACCAATATGGTGCTCACCATGCGCTCGGCCTGGGCCGAGATCGAGGACTCCTCGGAGCGCAACGTGGGCCGCGTCGCCCACCAGATGGCTCACGGGGCGCTCATGGGCGCTCGGGGCAACTCGGGCGTCATCCTCTCCCAGATCTGGCGTGGCTTCGCCCGCGGTCTCGACGAAAAGGACGTAATACAGGCCGATGATCTTGCCGGTGCGTGCCGTGAGGGGGCGACCACCGCCTACAAGGGGGTCGTCAGGCCTGTCGAGGGGACTATTCTCACCGTGGCCAAGGCTGTGGCGGATGCGGCGAGTCGTGCTGCCGGGACGACCGATAACCTCGTAGCCCTCCTGGAGCGGATGGTGTTTGCCGCCCACGAGGCGGTTGTGCTTACACCTTCGCTCCTGCCCGTGCTGGAGGAAGCCGGCGTCGTCGACGCCGGAGGTCAGGGGCTCTATATTATCTTGGAGGGAATGCTGCGCTACGTGCGAGATGAAGCCGTTGGGGACGATGTGCGACTGATTGAGTCGGCCGAGCGTCTGTCCGAGGGGTTGGCCGGGGTGGAGATGGGCTACGAATATGATGTGCAGTTTCTGATGGTCGGAGATGACCTCGACGTAGATACCATACGGGAGCGCATTGCGGAGATGGGCGACTGCCCCCTCGCCGTCGGGGATCCAACCACAGTCAAGGTCCACGTCCACGTGTCTGATCCCGGCGTTCCGATCAGCTACGGCGCCAGCCTTGGGTCTCTCCGCGACGTAGTTGTGGAGGACATGCAGGCCCAATATCAGGACTTCGTCGTCGACCACCAGCGGGTCTCCGCCGCGGCTCCGTCCACTGCCCCCTCGCAGGCCCTGGGCAACGTCGGCGTCGTCGCCGTCGTTCCTGGCGATGGCTTGGCTCGCGTCTTCCAGAGTCTGGGCGTCGGCGCTGTCGTGCCCGGCGGTCAGACCATGAACCCCAGCACCAAGGACCTGCTCGAGGCCATTGAGGACCTGCCGAATGATGAGGTGGTCGTGCTCCCCAACAACAGCAACGTGATCATGGCTGCCGAGCAGAGCCGTGAGCTGAGCGACAAGGAGGTTGTTGTTGTCCCCACCCGTTTCGTGCCCCAGGGCGTCGCGGCCTTGCTGGCTCTCAACTACCAGGCCGATCTGGACTCCAACGTCGAGGCGATGGAACGGGCCATGGAGGATGTCGAGACGGGGGAGATCACCTTCGCAACGCGATCGGCCACTGTCAACGGAGTCGAGGTCGCCGACGGCGAGATCATTGGTCTCCACAACGGGGAGCTCAGAGTGAGCGGTCAGACCGTTGAAGAAGTTGCTCGCAGGCTGCTCGGCGAGATGAACTCCGGTGACCGGGAGATCATCACCCTCTACTACGGGGAGGACGTCAGCGAGGAAGAGGCAGATGCACTGGCTGATGTTCTAAGTGAGGAATGGCCCGAGCAGGATGTCGAGGTGATCCCGGGGGGGCAGCCTCACTATCTTTACATCGTTTCGGTAGAATAGGGAAACGTTCAGGCCCCAGTCCCTGTCTCCGTTGCCGGGGGCAGTAGAGGGTGGGGTCAGGAAGCCGAAGCTTGTTCTTGAACGCGGTCCTGGGTTCGGAATCCTTTTCCGAGTGCCTCGCGGCCGACTTGTCAGTCTGGAGGTCCCGTGTCCAAGGTTCACGTCGTCACTGATAGCGCTCTGCGGCTGCCGACCGCCGTGAGCGAGGGGGTTTCCGACGAAGAAATCGCCGCCCGGCTCGATATCACTATCGTGCCTCTGACCGTCCGAATCGAGGGCCAAGACTTCACGGATCGGACAGACCTCGATCACGAGGAGCTGCTCCTTCGGATGGCGAGCGAGCGTATTCATCCTCAGATCGTCGGTCCCACGGCACAGGAGTTTCGCCGGGTCTACCGTCGGGTCACGCGGCGCACGGATCAGATCCTCTCGCTCCACTCCTCGGCCGCCCTCAGCCTCGTCGGACGGGAGGCAGAGCGAGCCAGCCAGAGTTTCCTGGGGCGCTACGATATCACGGTCGTCGATTCGGAGACCTTCTCGCTCGGGTTGGGAATTCTTGCGGAGGCGGCGGCCAGGTTGGCTCACGAGTCCATGCCGCTCGGCGCGATCGTGCGCCATATTCGCGGGATGATTCGGCACATCTACCTGTCCCTTACCACCGATACCCTCGACTACCTGGAGCACGCGGGCCTCATCAGCGCGAGCCAGGCCATCCTCGGTACCATGCTCGATAACAAACCTTCACTCGCCGTGGAGAGGGGCAGGATCATCCCGATGGAGAAAGTGATCGGCCGCGACGAGGCAATTGGCAAGCTGGCGGATTTCGCCAACGAGTTCCCGCACATCGAGAAGATGGCGATTCTGCAGAGCACGCCGTACGCTACCGAGGAGACGGAGATGTTGTGGGAGGACGTGGAGGTGACGGCGGAGGACGGGGAGTTTCCCATCATCCTCTACGGTCCTCTGTTGGCCTCGCACGTCGGGCCCGATGCCCTCGGCATCCTCGTCTACGAGGGATACGGGGGGTACTGACCGCCGATGATGACAACTCCGGTCACCAAACTCACCAAGATACTCGACCTTGAGGCGGAGAAATACCGGGATCAGGCCGTCGTGGGCGGGTTGGCGTCGTACGTCCCTACGTGGACCCAGGAGGCGCGCCGCGCCTTCGGTCCCAAGGCTGGAGATTGGATAGACGAGATCGCAGGGCGTCTGCGCACCTACAGCGCCCTGCCCGACACAGCTGCACGCCGCGAGGCCCTGGTCACCCTCCGGGACGTCTTGAACCGCGGGCCAGCTCGGGCCGAGCCCGCCCCGGACCAGGCGCCGAAGCCAGCCGTGAAACCTTCCGAGCCCAGCCCTCCACCTCGCCAACCGCCCGATCTCGAGTCGCCCATCACGGTTGTCCGCGGCATTGGCCCCAAGCGATCCCAGCGATTGCAGCGTCTCGGCGTCCATACCATCCGCGATTTGCTCTACTTCTTGCCTCGTCGGTACGACGACTACTCGCAGCTCCTCCCCATCAATCGCCTCAAGTACGGTCAAGAGGTGACCATCATTGCCAGGGTCAAGAAGGCGTATACCCGTGACACGCGCGGGGGAAGATCCATCTTCAAGGCCATCCTTACCGATGGCACGGGCTCGGTGGAGGTTACCTGGTTTAACCAACCTTACCTTGCCAATCAGATCAAGCAGGGTCAGCAGATTGTCGTGAGCGGCGAGGTCGACGAGTACCTGGGGCACCTCTGTTTCACCTCTCCCCAGTGGGAGCCCCTCAGGGAGGAGCTGCTCCACACCAACCGCATCGTGCCCGTCTATCCGCTGACCGAGGGGCTCACCGCCCGATCGCTGCGCCGCCTCATGAAGCGCGTAGTCACCTACTGGTCCAGGCTTCTGCCCGATTACCTGCCCAGATCCGTCGTGCGCGCCGAGGGCCTCCTCGATCTGGAGACCGCCATCCTCCAGGCCCACTTCCCCAGCAGCCAGGAGCTGCTGAAGCGCGCCCGCCAGCGGCTTGCCTTCGACGAACTCTTCGTGCTCCAGGTCGCTCTCCTCAGGCAGCGGCACGAATGGCGGTCAGAGCCCGGTCAGCCCATCCCCGTCCGCGAGGACGTGCTTCAGAGCTTCGTTCACAGCCTCCCGTACGAGCTGACCGAGGCGCAGCAGCGGAGCCTGGAGCAGATCGTCGAGGATCTGCAGTCGGAACGGCCTATGACGCGCCTTCTGCAGGGCGACGTGGGGTCCGGCAAGACCGTGGTGGCCGCCGCCGCCATGGCCCTCACCGCGTCCGCAGGCTCCCAGGCTGCCATGATGGCGCCTACCGAGATCCTTGCGGAGCAGCATTACCGGACCGTCACGAGTCTGCTGGACGACACCCTCGGTGACGATATCCAGGTCCGGCTGCTCACCGGGAGCGTCACCGGGGAGGATCGGGATCAGATCTACGCTGGGCTGGAGAACGGCACCGTCGGTGTCGTCGTCGGCACCCATGCGCTGATCCAGGAGAGCGTGACGTTTGACCGCTTGGCCCTGGCCGTTGTTGACGAACAGCACCGTTTCGGGGTGCGGCAGCGAGGGGCGCTCCGGCAGAAGGGATACAATCCCCACCTCCTGGTCATGACCGCCACTCCCATCCCTCGTTCTCTGCAGCTCACCGTGTGGGGCCATCTTGATGTCTCCGTCATCGATCAGATGCCGCCCGGGCGCAAGCCCGTCGTCACCCGTCTCATCCTCCCCACCGAGCGGGAGCGGGCCTATGCCTTCGTCCGCAGCCAGATCGAAAAGGGACGCCAGGCCTTTATCATCTGCCCGCTCGTCGAGGAGTCAGACAAACTTGAGGCCAAGGCTGCCGTGGAGGAATACGAGCGGCTCCAGCAGACCATCTTCCCCCACCTTGAGCTGGGCCTCCTCCATGGGCGCATGACGGGCGAGGAGAAGGAATCCACCATGGCTCGTTTCGCGCGCGGAGAGCTTGATATCCTGGTCGCCACATCCGTCATCGAGGTCGGCATCGATGTGCCCAACGCCGGCGTGATGCTTGTTGAGGGCGCCGAGCGCTTCGGGTTGGCACAGCTTCACCAGTTCCGTGGTCGGGTGGGTCGCGGCGAGCACGCTTCCTACTGCCTCTTGATCTCCGATTCCAGCTCCGAGCAGGCTCAGCAGCGTCTGAAAGCGGTCGAGGAGACCAATGACGGCTTCGCCCTGGCCCGCAAAGACCTGGAGATGCGTGGCCCTGGGGAGTTCCTCGGAACGCAGCAGTCTGGGTTCGCGCAGGCCGTCCTCGCCATGGAGCTGGCCAGAATCGCCGATCTGAGGCTCGTCGAACGAGCCCGGGAGGCTGCTCGTCGCTTCTTTGAGACCGATCCGAAGCTTGCCGATCCGGCGCACCGCCTGCTGGCTCGGCGTGTAGACCGGATCCTGGAACAGGGAGGGCAGATCAATTGATCCGCACTGCGCTTTATCCGGGGACTTTCGATCCGATTCATTTCGGCCACATCGACATTGCCACACGCGCTTCTAACATCTTCGAGAACGTTGTCGTCGCCGTCTATGACCGTCCGGCCAAGGATCTGATGTTCACCGTCGAGGAGCGAGTTGCGCTGGCACAGAAGGCATTGGAGGACCTGCCCAACGTGCGCGTCGTCCCCTACGGTGGGCTCACCGTCGAGTTCGCTCGTCAGGTCGGTGCCCACGCCGTCGTCCGGGGCCTGAGGGCCATCTCCGACTTCGAGCTGGAGTATCAGATGGCGCTGACCAATCGTCAGCTCGCCCCCGAGATCGAGTTTGTCTGCCTCATGACACGCCAGGCCCATGCCTTCATCAGCTCCAGCATTGTGAAGGAGGTCGCTCTCCTCTCGGGCGACGTCGAGGGTATGGTGCCACCCCACGTTGCTCGAGCCTTGGACGCGAGGCGGCGCGAGCGAGAGCAAAACCACGAACCGGTACCGGTCGTTTCGCTGCGCGATTAGACAACGGAGGCAACCATGGACATCCTGCACCTCATAGACCGCCTGGAGGAGATGATCCGGGAGAGCAGGCGCGTCCCTCTCAGCGACCTGCGGCTCGTGGACGAGCGGCGCGTCTGGCCTCTGCTGGATCAGATGCGCATCTCCATTCCCGATGAGATGCGGCGCGCGGAGCGAATCATCCGTGAGAAAGAGCGCCAGAAGGCGCAGGCCACCGAGGAGGCTGAGCGCATCGTCGAGCTCGCGCGTCAAGAGGCCGCCCAGCTCGCGGCCGATCACCATATTGCCCAGGCCGCCGAGAGAGATGCGGCCTCCATCCGCCAGCGGGCCAGAGAGGAGGCAAAGCAGATCGTCGCCGGAGCCGACGAATACGCCTTCGACGTCCTCTGCGACTTGGAGCAGGAGTTGAAGCGAGCCCTTACCGTGATCGAGAACGGAATTCGCGCCGTCGAGGCGCGGCGGGCGGGCCAGGAGGGCATGCCCATCCCCGAGTCCATTGCCTCCCACACCGGCTCCCCATCTGGGGGAGACGAGGAGCCGGAGTCAACGGAGAGCGACGAGGTGGAGCAACCTTGACACCTTCGCTCCTCCCCTCTATAATACGGCGCGCAGAAACCTAATCTCGAGAACGCGGCACTCGACCGTCCCGCTCATTCTGGATCCGGAGCGGGGGCCGTTTGGGGAGGTGGTGGGGTCGCCGGGAGTTGTAAAGGAGGGTGGATAGGCCATGGGTGCTGTCCCAAAGGTTAGAATCTCAAAATCCAGAGGCCGCAAGCGGAGCAGTCAGTGGAAGATCAAGTCCATGAATCTCATCACCTGCGAGTGGTGCGGAGCGCCCAAGCGGCCTCATCACGTCTGCATGAACTGCGGCACGTATCGCGGCGAGCAGGTCATTGAGATCGAGGAGGAGTAGGTCATCGGCGCGCCCGCCGGTTGCACGTGGGCCCTGAGCGGATCGCGCATGATGCTTGGAGACGTTTGGTCTGATCTCACAGGCGCGGTACCGTAGCTGTTCCGAGATCTCATACGCGGCCTTAACAGTCTAGAGGGGGAGCCATTGGCACCTGAGCGCGCATTCGCACCGGCGTGTGCCTACCTTTTTCCCGGACAAGGCTCTCAATACGTGGGCATGGGACGTCATCTGTCTGAGGAGTTCCCTGTCGCCCGCGACGTCTTTGCCCAGGCTGACGATGTCCTGGGCATTCCTTTGTCGAGGCTTTGCTTTGAAGGGCCCGCTGACGTCCTGAACGATACGCTGAACACACAGCCCGCCATCCTGACCACCAGCGTGGCGGCGCTGCGCGTGTTGGAGGACCGCGACTCCATGCTCCCGGCCTACGTCGCCGGCCATAGCATGGGGGAGTTCAGCGCCCTGGTCGCTTGTGGGGCCGTTGCCTTCGACGAGGCCCTCAGGCTGGTGCGCCAGCGTGGCCGCCTGATGAAACGGTCGGGCCGGCGCAATCAAGGGGGTATGGCCGCTGTTATCGGCCTGGATCGCCCTCCGGTTGAGGAGGCTTGCGCCGTCGCTCGGGAGGAGACTGGCGCCTACGTCGGCCTTGCCAACGACAACTGCCCGGGCCAGATCGTCATTTCGGGCGCAACGGAGGCGTTGCGGCGGGCCATTGAGCTCGCGGATTCGTGCGGGGCCAAGCGCGTCATTCGCCTGCCCGTCAGCATTGCGGCCCACTCCCCCCTCATGGCCGAGGCCGCTGCATCGTTCAGCCGCCACCTGGATGCCGCTGCCCTCCGAGAGCCCCATCCTCCCATCGTGGTGAACGCCACCGCTCGTCCCCTGACCGAGCCGGCTTCCATCCGCGATGCCCTGAGCCGTCAGCTCACGTCGCCGGTCCGGTGGACCGAGTCCGTCAGGTGGATGATCGCCCACGGCGTCGACCGCTTTCTCGAGGTCGGTCCAAAGAGCGTGCTCACCGGCCTTCTCCGCCGCATCGACCGCTCCGTGGAGGGAGTTTCCACTGCCGATCTGCTTGCCTGAGGGATCCACATGACCAGCCCACTAGGTGGGCCGCCCAGCGTCTGGGCTGTAGGGCAGGTTTCCATACCTGCCGGGTTTCGTCCGGCAGGCGTCCGTGCCTGTCGAATTCTTGCCACAGAATGGAGGCTCCAATGGACTTACGGGACAAGATCGCTGTCGTCACCGGCGCCTCGCGCGGAATAGGCCGGGCCATCGCCCTGGAGCTCGCCCGCCGCGGCGCCACCGTCGTCGTGAACTACCGCACCAGCGCGGGGAGCGCCGCTGAGGTCGTTGAAGCTATCGAGAGCGAGGGCGGTCAGGCCCTTTCTGTTCAGGCCGACGTCGGTGACTTCCATCAGGCTGCCGGGCTGATCAACACCGCGGTTGACACTTTCGGTGGGATCGATATACTCGTCAACAATGCCGGCACGACAAGGGATCAACTGCTCATGTTGATGAAGGAAGAGGACTGGGACGTTGTCTTGCGCACCAATCTGAAGGGCGTCTTCAACTGCTGCAAGGCGGCTGCCCGGAGGATGATGCGACAGCGTTCCGGGCGTATCGTCAACATCAGCTCTGTCTCCGGCATCGCCGGCCAGGGAGGCCAGACCAACTACGCTGCCTCCAAAGCTGGTGTCATTGGCTTCACTAAGAGTCTGGCCAAGGAGCTGGGCCCCCGCAATGTCACCGTCAATGCCGTCGCCCCCGGCTTCGTTCTGACCGATCTGACCGCCGATCTGTCCGAGGATCTCAAGCAGCGGGGGATCGAGGCCACACCCCTGGGGCGTATGGGCCGGCCTGAGGAGATAGCCTATGCTGTTGCGTTCCTCGCCTCTGATCTGGCGTCTTTCATCACCGGCGAGGTGCTCACCGTCGACGGCGGCCTGGTCATGCAGGGCTAGCTGCCCCCCAGGATGTAGGAGGGACCACTGATGGAGACAGAGGCGATGGAAACACAGGGCGATATTGGTAAGATCACCATCGCACCCCAGGTGCTCACCACCACGGTTCGCCTCACCGCCTTGGCCGTCCCGGGCGTGGCCCGGTTGATCGCCCCGCCGGGAGTGGGACGTCTTCTTCAGAGCGACGGCGTGAGGGTCGAGGTGGTCGACGATAAGGTATACGTCAAGGTCTATCTGGTGACCGATCCCGGCGTCAATATGCTCAGCGTCGGACGCAAGGTTCGAACGGAGGTCACCCGAGCCCTTGAGGATATGGTAGGCGTCGAGGTCGAGGCCGTTGACGTACACATTGAGGACGTGGCCTTTGCCTGACGGGCCGTGAACCAGGACGGGAGCTCCTTACTCTTGAAGGGCCGGCACCAGGCGCGGATCGTCGCGCTGCAGACATTGTACGAGATTGACTGCGTGTCTCACCCGCCAGCCCTCGTGCTCCATCAGCGCCTCTCCGAGAACGAGCTACCCGATCTGCACGCAGCGTTTGCTCGCCAGTTGGTGGAAGGTGTCCTGGAACATCGGGAGGTCCTCGATCAGTTTATCCACCGCCACGCGCCCGAATGGCCCCTGGAGCAGATGGCCTATATCGATCGCAACATCCTGCGCATGGCCATCTTCGAGTTCGCTGTCGATGGCAGCACCCCCGTCAAAGTTGCGATCAACGAGGCTGTCGAGCTTGCCAAGCGCTTTGGCTCCGACAGCGCACCTCGCTTCGTGAACGGAGTGCTTGGGAGCCTGGTCAAGCAGAAGGAGGCCATCGCAGAGGCAGCCCAGAGTCTTGAGGGGAAGTCCTAGTGGATTTTCTGAATGTCGGCCCGTGGGAGCTCGTTCTCGTCCTGATCATCACCATCCTGGTAGCCGGCCCCAAGCGCATGGTCGAGATCGCCAGCTCCCTGGGGCGCCTCTCCCGGCAGCTCCGGGACATGTCGCGCGAGTTCACCAGCGCCCTCCAGGCCGAGATCGAGGCCAGCGAGTCGGAAGCGGGTAGCGCCGTCGCCGACCTGCGTCGGGCGGGTCGGGACCTTGATAACGCGCTCTCGGGAGCGCTCTCCCCGGCGGCGGTAGAGCGGGATGAGCCGGATTCACCGGCGACTCAGACTGAAGACAAGGAAGGGAAGCCGGCCGCGCCGGCGACTCAGACCGCAGACAAGGAAGGGAAGCCGGCCGCGCCGGCGACTCAGACCGAACCCCGTGGGGACAGCGCATCGGCGCAGCCGTCTCCTACCGAGACCCAGGTGGACGAAGAATGAGCCGCGAGCTGCGCATGTCCATCCTTGAGCACCTGGCCGAGCTCAGGAATCGGCTGCTGAAGGCGGTCGCTGCCCTCGCCGTCGGTGTTCTTGCAGGGACCTTCCTTGCCCCGCGTCTCTTGAAGTTTCTGGTCGCTCCTCTTGGCGAACAGGTTCCTCTCGCCCTTGGTCCCATCGAGGCGCCCGCCGTCTTCTTCAAGGTCTCCCTCATCATCGGTGTCGTCGTGGCCATGCCCGTCATCGTCTTTCAGCTTTTCCGCTTTGTCGCTCCCGGCCTTAAGCCCCAGGAAAGGCGCTACGTCATCATCGGCACCCCCATCGCCGCCCTCAGTTTCGCAGCTGGCGTCGTCTTCGCCGCCCTCGTCCTTCTCCCCGCGGCAGTGCCCTTCCTACGAGGCTTTCTCCCTGACATCGTCGAACAGCGCTACTCCATCGACCGCTACATCTCCTTCGTCAGCACTATCCTCCTTTGGGCCGGCCTTGTGTTTGAGACCCCGCTCGTGATGTTCTTCCTCGCCAAGCTCGGTGTGATCACCTCCTCCGGGTTCGCCACCGCGCGGCGTGGGGTCATTATCGGTGCCGCCGTCGTCGCTGCTGTCATCACCCCTACCCACGATCCGATCAATATGCTCCTCATCATGGTGCCTTTCTTGGTGCTTTATGAAATTGGGATTCTGCTCGCCCGCTTTGCGTGATCGTCTGGGTCCGTCCTCTCCAGGAGGTGGTCAATGAATCAGCGTCCTCGGGTGACCGTCACCATCGTCGTGTCTTTGCTCACCCTTATTGTCTCTACCGTATGCAGTGCTGCTGGCATCTACGCCATTTCCGATCAGGGGATCACGCTGGATCTCCACCCCGCCGCCGGTTTCCTTATGATCGGACTTGGGATCGTCGTCTGGATCGGTCCGCCGCTTCTCTGGCTTCTCCCGCAGCGGGGCGCGAGAGCCGATAGGATCGAAACGTAACCCTTTCTACACACAGGAGAGAACACATCTCTATGAGCCGACAACGCGTCATCATCATGGGCGCCGCTGGACGTGACTTCCACAATTTCAATGCCTACTTCCGCGACAATTCAGACTACCGGGTCGTTGCCTTCACCGCCACCCAGATTCCCAACATCGAGGATCGGCGCTACCCACCAGAGCTGGCCGGGGATCTCTATCCCGACGGTGTCCCCGTCTACCCCGAGGCCGATCTGGCCGATCTCATTCGTGAGCGGCATATCGACCAGGTCGTCTTTGCCTACTCCGACGTCTCGCACGAGTATGTGATGCACAAAGGATCCGAGGTGCTCGCTGCCGGGGCCGATTTCCGTCTGATGGGCGCCGGGACCACCATGCTGGGGAGCGACAAGCCCGTGGTCAGCATCTGCGCTGTGCGCACCGGCAGCGGGAAGAGCCAGACCACCCGCCACGTCTGCGACGTCCTCCAGGAGATGGGGAAGCAGGTCGTCGTCATCCGCCACCCCATGCCCTACGGCGACCTTGCCGCCCAGGCGGTCCAGCGCTTCGCCAGCTACGAGGACCTCGATCGCCACGACTGCACCATCGAGGAGCGCGAGGAATACGAGCCCCATATCGACCGCGGCCTCGTCGTCTACGCCGGAGTCGACTATGAGCCCATCGTTCGCCAGGCCGAGCAGGAGGCTGACATCATCGTTTGGGACGGGGGGAACAACGACCTTCCCTTCTACCGGCCCGATCTCCACATCGTCGTGGCCGATCCCCTCCGGGCCGACCACGGCCGCCGCTACCATCCCGGCGAGGCCAATCTCCGCCTGGCCGACGTGGTGCTGATCAACAAGGTCGATACTGCCGACCCCGAGGGGGTCTCTCGCGTGCGCGAGGACGTCTATGCGGTGAACCCTGAGGCGCTCGTTCTGGAGGCCGCGTCCCCCATTTTCGTGGAGAACCGGGATGCCGTGCGCGGCAAACGGGTCCTCGTCATCGAGGACGGCCCGACTCTCACCCACGGCGGCATGCCCTACGGTGCTGGCGTCGTCGCCGCTCGGCGTCTCGGGGCCGCTGAGTTGGTCGATCCCCGTCCCTACGCCGTCGGCTCCATCTCCAGGACCTTTGAGGCGTATCCCCACATCGGCAATCTCCTGCCCGCTATGGGCTATGGCGACGAGCAGATCGCCGAGCTGGAGGATACCATCAACGCCGTGGAGTGCGACCTCGTCCTCACTGCCACGCCTATCGACCTACGGCGCCTCATCGACGTCCGTCATCCCGTGGATCGCGTCCGCTACGAGCTCCAGGTCATCGGCGAGCCCACCCTCGAAGCCATTCTCGCCGGCCACTTCGGCTGACCCGGGTCGAAGCCAAAGAGACCCAATCAGGGTGGGGCGGTCCCATCACCGCTCCACCCTGCTTTCTCCCTCCAGGCCTTTCAGCCCCGCCCCGGCTCAGCACCACCCTGTCATCGCGAATCGCTCTAGGGCGCTCGGCTCGGACGTCCAGGCCGCACGCCGCTCAGCACACAGGAAACCTTCCGTTCTAGCCGAGCCCTAGCCTGACGGAGTCAGGCCCCCGGCCGTCACTGCGATCGTAGCGAAGCAGTCTCCACCTCCGCTAGCGTCCCAACCGTCAAACCAGGAGGCCACTTCCTTAACGGGAGGACGCTACCCCCCACACCTGTCATTGCGAGGAGTAGCGCGACGAAGCAATCTCCACTCTCGCCAGCGCGGCACCCCTCAAGCCATCACCGCAGTCTCTCAGTAGTACCGATTGAAGCGCAAGGGACGCAGCGACGACCTGGTCCAACGCACACGAATCGGTCCGGGTCGGTGACCCAGAGAGTCGAACCACACGGGATGACCTGCAGGCTTGTTGCCCGTCCTACCGTCGTCAGAGGCTACGGCTATCAGAGGAAACAGAAAGTGGGCCGGGCAGGACTCGAACCTGCGAAGGCTGTGCCAGCGGATTTACAGTCCGCCCCCTTTGCCGCTCGGGACACCGACCCACGACTGTGTTGCTGTGGCAGGTTGCGTCGCCAACCCGCAACCTGAGCCGGCGATGGGATTCGAACCCATGACCTACTGATTACAAGTCAGTTGCTCTACCGACTGAGCTACACCGGCGATTCACCGAAAATTATACCACGACCACTTCCAACGTCAAGTACGTGTGTTCCACCGTCTCCCTCCTTGCTTCTTGCTCCCTTCCCCTATTGCCGGTTCTTGACCCTCCCCTACCTCGTGCTACAATTACTATGAGACGCGCGTCACCTCCATCGATCTCCGAGGTGCCGCTAGCCAGGGGGCAGCTATGCCCGGCCGCTCCACCATCGAAAGCGCAGCATCTGCATCTGAGGCACTCCAGGTCTACCTACTCGGTCCACCGCGAGTGGAATGGAGCGGTACCGTTCTGTCCGTCCCCCGTCGCCAGGTCCGCGCCCTCCTCTACCGCCTGGCCGCCCAGCCCGATCCGATCTCCCGAGAGCAACTTGCTTTCCTCTTCTGGCCGGACACCGCAGATTCCGACGCCCGGCGCAATCTCTCTGGCCTCCTGACCCACCTGCGCCGCGCCCTGCCGGACCCAGACGTGCTGGTCACCTCCGACCACCGCGTCGGCCTCGATCGGCACCGCGTCTCCTCCGACCTCCTCGCGTTCATACGGCTGGCCGACCCTGAGGGCGGGCTCGAATCCCTCCGCCGGGCCGCCGATCTCTACCGTGGCCCCTTCCTGGCCGGCTTCTCCCTCCCCGGGAGCCCCGAGTTCGAGGCCTGGCTCGTCCAGCAGCAGCGAGACTGTGAGCACGCCTATCTCAATGTGCTCATGTCCCTCGTCGAACGATACACCGCGCGCCAAGAGCTCGACGCCGCCATCGCCTCTGCGCGGCGCTACCTCGCCACCGACGAGCTGGCGGAGGATGTCCATCGCCGCCTCATCGCCCTCTACGCCGCCAGGGGGGACCGGGGCGCTGCACTCCGCCAGTTCGAGCGCTGCGCCGCTATCCTGGAGCGTGAGCTCGGCGTCCGCCCTTTGCCGGAGACCCGCGCCGTCTACGAGGGCGCCCTGGAGGGCCGCCAGGCTCCACTGCAGCCCGCCGTCCCCTGCCCCTCCTGGGCTACGCTGCCCGGCCTCGACGTGCCCCTGGTGGGACGCGACGTGGCCTGCGGCCAGTTGAGGGAGGCGCTCTCGCAGGTTCAGGCCGGTCGCGGTCGGGTGGTTCTGATCTCGGGCGAGCCGGGCATCGGCAAGTCTCGCCTCATGGAGGCGTTCGCCACCCGGTTGGGTGATCGAGCTCTGGTTCTCGCGGCGGCGGCCCGATCCCGGGAGCGGTCTCTCCCCTATCAGCCTGTCGTCGAGATCCTCCGTGCGATCCCCGACACTCGCATCCTCACGTCTGCTGTCCGGCCTGTCTGGCTGGCCGAGGCCGCCCGCGTCCTCCCCGAGCTGCGCGACCTCTGCTCCGACCTGCCGCCGCCGCTGCCGGCCGAGCCGGACGAGGCTCGCGCGCGCCTCCTGGAGGCTCTCTGTCGCCTCACGCTCGCACTGACCGCCGGACCCCGGCCCCTCGTCCTCTGCCTCGACGACCTACATTGGGCCGACAGCGCCACCCTCGACTGGCTTGCCTGTCTGGCCAATCGTATGGCCGCACGTCGCGGGACGGATCGGGCCATCCTCGTCCTCGGCACCTACCGTACCGCTGAGCAGGAGGCCGTCAACAAGCTCCGGCATAACCTCCTCCGTCTTGGCATCCTCTCCGAGCTCCGGCTCCCGGGTCTGGATTCCGATACAATTCTGGAGATCGTGCACTATCTCACCGGCCCTCGTCCCGGCGCCGTCGCTCTCTCCCGTCGGCTCCACGAGGCCACCGGGGGCAATCCTTTCTTCCTCCTGGAGACGCTCCGCGTGCTTCTGGAGGCGGGGGAGCTGGCCGAGGACCTCAGTGTCCTGGACGAAGTCCCGCTCCCCGAAACCGTCAGGCACGCTGTCGAGGCCCGCTTGGGGTGGCTCGATCCGCAGGCGCGGCAGGTGCTTGAGGCCGGCGCCGTCCTCGGCACGGTCTTCGACTTCGACCTCGTCCGTCGCACGGCTGGGCGAGGCGAGATCGAGACCGTCGATGCCCTCGACCAGGTGGTGGCCCACCAGCTTCTCGCGGAGGAACCATCCGGCTATCGCTTCCACCATGCCCTCATCCGCCAGACCGTCGAAGCAGCCCTCGGCCCCGTCCGCGACCACTTGCTCCATCGCCGTGCCGCTCGGGCACTGGAACGGGTTGAGCCCCAGCTCGCCGCGCGGATCGGCTACCACTTCGACCGGGCCGGCGACCGTGAGAAGGCCCTCCGCTACTACCGCCGGGCCGCCCGCGAGGCGAGTGATCTCTTCGCCTGGCGGGAGGCCGAGGAGAGCCAGAGCCGCATGCTGCAGCTCCTTGAGCGGCTCGATCCCGACCGTTCGCGGCCGGAGTACCTCGCCCTCCATGGCGACATCCTCACCAGCCGTGCCCACGCCCGGTTCCTCCAGGGACGGCTGGAGGAGCGCGACGCTGACTTGGCGGCGCTCGTTGCCCTGGCCGAGTCCGCGGGAGACGACAATCTTCGCCTGCTGGCCTTCTTTCACCGCGTCCGCTACCTGAACCTAGGAGGGCGCTATGAGGATGCCATCGGCGAGGGGGAGCGGGGCCTAAGGCTGGCGCGGCGGCTCGGCGACGCGGGGGCGCAGTCCCGCCTTCTGGCGCACGTCGGCTTCGCGCACTACTTCCTTGGCCAGCCGCAGCCCGCTCTCGTTGCCTTGGAGTCCGCCATCGACCTGTCGGGTGAACTCATGGACGCGAGCATGAGAGGTCGCATCTTCCACATCCTCGGCTACGTCCACTACCACCTGGGAGACTATCCTCGTGCTCTCGAGTATCACGGTAAGGCCTACGAGTGCAGCCGCGAGACTGGCGCTCGTAACCGCATGGCATGGAACCTGATGGACGTCGGATTTCTCCAGCTCAAGCTAGGACGGTTTGCCGAGGCCCGCGAGTGCCTCGCCGACAGCTTGGCTTTGGCCCGCCGCATCGCCGCACGTCCCGCGGAGGCCTATGCCCTGACTCTTCTTGGCGATTGGGATCTCTACTCTGGCAGCTACGCCGCGGCCGTCGAGCGGTTCGGGGTGTCCTTGCCGTTGCAGGCAGAGGTGGGGAGCAAGCATGGGATCGTGGCGGCTGAGAATGGGGCTGGATGCGCCCTCTACAATCTGGGCGACTTGGATCGAGCTCGCGACAGGCTCCAGCGTGCCCTTGAGCGCGCTCGCGCAATCGGCCATCGACGGCACGTTGCCCTCTCTCTCATCCGCCTCGGCATCGTCGAGCTCGCGGCTGGTTCCCCCGGCAGCGCTCGCCGTTTGCTGAGCGACGCGTTGGTGGTGGCGCGGGAGAGCGAATGCCCGGAGAACGTAGCGGCGGCGCTAGCCGCCTTAGCTCGGACGAAGCGCGCTGGTGGGGATCTAGCTGGTGCCCTCGAGTGTGCTCGGGAAGCCGCGGGGATCGCTCACACCCACGGGCTCCCCACGTGTGGCGTTTGGGCAGAGGTCGAGGTTGGCCTGGCGCTCCTTGCCGAAGGAGAACCGCAGGAGGCGGCGGAGCATACGGCTCGAGCAGTGAAGGGACTTCCGCGCACCCATCAGGCGTGGATTGGCACTGAGGAGGTCCATCGTGCCCACGCGCGAGTGCTGCAGGCGCTCGGCCGCGTCGAGGAGGCGGGTCAGGAGGTCCAGCTGGCGGACGCTGCCATCCAGGCCAAAGCCGACCGCATCCCGGATCCCCATATGCGCCAACGGTACCTCCGATATGTCCGAGGTCAAGCCTCAAACCTCAGGGTCTAGCCGCCGCCGCGCGTCACCGCCAAGTTTTTCGCCTCACATTTGTGCATCGCTGTCTTTGACGACCTCTCTTAACCCCACTCAGTCCCTCTTTTTCTATAGCTCCAGCCTCCGCAAGCCCGTTTGATGCCTTTTGTAGACATTTTGTAGTCACTGCGATGGTATCCTGTATTGTATACGGAGTGCGCCGCTGTGGATGGATCGAATTGGTATGCCTATCGGGATCCTGTGAGGAACACGGCCCATTTTCTATCCGCTGAGTCGCCGGTCTCACTCCTCGCAAGCCGCCACTGAGGGGGTTCTATGTTCACGTCCATCGAGTATGCATCCTTCCTCATCCGCCTCTGGCGCCCGGCCGGCGGTGAGGCATCAGACCCGTGCGCCGAATGGCACAGCGAGGTCGAGCACATTCAGACCGGAGAGCACTGGGACTTCGAGACGGTGGAGGAGTTGCTCGACTTCCTCCGCCGGGAGGCTGACGATGGGAGAATAGAAGCTCGAATCTGAGCGATTGGCGGGAGGCCGACAAGATACGACGATTGAGTCGCTTTCTGAGCAATCCCGCTATTCGCTCAGATGCTTGGATCGATGGCACTGGCGCCACATCCTGCGGCAAAAGGCCAATCACCTGATCCAAAGAAACGGTCAGACGACTTGGCAACGCTTCGGAGACCTGGTCAAGAGAGGAGAACGCGTTTGGCTCGACTCGGCCTTGCTGACGGAAAAGCACGCGTACTTGGTTAATGTGCTTGCTTGTTGGCGAAGAAGCGAGAAGGAACCTTGGCTCCTGGCCACTAATCTGTCGACCTCGCGAGCGACGATGCTGGCTTATGGGAAGAGGATGTGGCTGGATGACATGTTCGGTGACTTCAAGAAGCATGGGTTCGATCTGGAAAGCAGTCATTTCCGGCACTTCCGCGCCTATCTCGCTTGACGCTGATCGTAGCACTCCTATGCCTTTGGTTGGTCGCTTTCGGCTCATGTGTGATCAAGCGGGGGCAGCGGTGCTTGGTGGACCGTGCCGATCGCCGCGACTTAAGCATGTTCCGGATTGGGCTCAGGATGATTGAAAGACTTCTAGCCAATGCACAACCGTTGTCCGTTCGGCTCATACCTTATTTCTCTTGAAAGTGTCAGGTGGCTAGTTATATGAACACTCTTCGAGAAATCAAATCGACCGATCTCCTCGAAACCCTCTGCAGCTGGGGACGGCTGCGCAGTGCCCTCTGGCTGCCTCCGCTGCTGGCGCTGCTCCTCTACCTGCCCACCCTGCGGGGCGGGCTGGTCTGGGATGACCCCCTGTTCCTCCACCACCCGCTCTATCGGGCGCCCGTCGACTGGGTACATGCACTGGGCCGCGCCTTTGTCCTCTCGCCCAACTACTTCCGCCCCCTGGCGGTGGCCTCCTTCCTGCTGACCGGCGCCATCCCCTGGCTCAATCACCTGCTCAATGCCCTGCTGCACGCCATGAACACCGCCCTGGTCACCTTGGTCGTCGCCCGCTTGCACACTGCGGACGAAGTGCCCCAACCCTCTTCGGGCGTCTGGCTGGCGCTGGCCGCCAGCCTGGCACTGGCCCCGCCTGCAGAGCAGCGCGCCGTGCGTGCCTCTGTCCAACAGACCAGCGACCCGACCCCCTGGCTCCGGCTTAGCGAGCTGCTGCTGGCCAACGATGACGCCCAAGGGGCCCTGCAGGCTCTGGGCCAGGCTGAAGCGCTGGGCGCTTCCCGGCTGGATGTGGCGGTGGGGCGCAGCGCTGCCCTGATCGCCCTGGGCCGGTTGGACCAGGCAGAGGCCTTGCTGCAGGCTGCCCTGGTGAGCGCGCCCGAGGACGCCCGCCTGTACCACAACCTCGGGCTGGTCGCCCAAGGGCGCGGCGATACCGTGGCAGCGCGTTCCCTCTTTGAGCGGGCCGCCGACCTGGCCCCGGAGTGGGAGCTGCCCCGCGAGAATGTGGAGGCGTTAGAGCCTTAGCTGTCAGGAAGCCGTTGCGTTTGGGAGCATGGTCACTCGAGGAGGGCGTGCTCCTCCATCAAAGGAGGTGCCGACGAGAATCTGACGAGATGCGCCCCGATCCATCCGAATCCAAAACTGTCAGGGGGAATCCGATGAAACACCAAGCCCCGTTCCAGCCCATTCTGTCTAGCATCTAAACACGGAGGTGGAAGATGAAAGGGAAGCGAACATTCATTGGCAGCCTGCTGGCGGTGCTCCTGTTGGCCCTGGCCGTGGGGCCGGGCCGCGCGCAGGCACCGGAGCAGCAGGAGAGTGTCTACGCTCAGGCAGACATCGGCACAGCGTTCACCTACCAGGGGCAACTGGCGGACGGGGCAGGGTCCGCTGATGGACCGTATGACTTCCGGTTCATCGTGTACAATGCTGCCAGCGGTGGGTCGCAGGTGGGCAGTACGGTGAGCGGGGACGACGTGTGCGTGAGCGAAGGGCTGTTCACCGTCGAGCTCGACTTCGGGGATATCTTCGACGGCACTGCCCTGTGGATGGAGGTGGCAGTGCGCCCCGGGGCCAGCACCGGCACGCACGCCATCCTCGCCCCGCGCCAGCCGCTCACGCCGGCCCCCTACGCAGTCTATGCTGATCGGGCCCTCTGGACGAACCTGATCGGCGTCCCTGCTGACATCGCCGACGGGGACGACGACACCACCTGTACAGCCGGCGATGGGCTCACGCTGGACGGGACCGCTCTCTCCGCTGACACCGCCTACCTGCAGCGGCGGGTGAGTGACGCCTGTACCAGCGGCAGCGCCATACGCGTGATCAACGCCGACGGGACGGTGACCTGCGAGCCGGTGGACGGCGGCGCGGGGAATATCACGGGGGTGTACGCCGGAGATGGGCTGACAGGCGGCGGTGCGAGCGGGGATGTTGTCCTGGAGGCGGACTTCTGGGGCAGCGGCACCGCCACCACCGTCGCCCATAGCGACCACGACCACTGGGGGCAACAATGGAGCGGCAGCGGCACCGGGTTGAGCCTAGACGGCGGTATCAAGGGACTGAACGTCGTCGCTTCTGGGTACGGCGTGGAGGCCCACATCCCCTCCGCCACCGGATATACCTACGGCGTGACTGGCTGGAGCGAGAGCACCGACGGCACCGGCGTCTACGGTTTGGCCTCGGCCAGCAGCGGCAAGAACTACGGCGTGTATGGTGAGAGCCGCAGCCCCGGCGGTTACGGCGGGTTCTTCTATGGCGATGTGCACGTTACAGGAACCCTCACTAAGTTCCTCGGGGCTTTCAAGATCGACCATCCCGTCGACCCCGAGAACCAGTACCTCTACCACTCCTTCGTCGAATCGCCGGACATGAAGGACGTCTACGATGGCGTCGTCACCCTGGATGCCCAGGGCGAGGACACGGTGCAACTGCCCGACTGGTTCGAGGCCCTCAACCAGGACTTCCGCTATCAGCTCACCGCCATCGGCGTGCCCATGCCCGACCTGTACATCGCGCAAGAAATCCAGGACAATCGTTTCGAGATCGCCGGCGGCGCCCCGGGTCGGAAGGTCTCGTGGCAGGTCACCGGGATTCGTCACGACCCGTACGCCGAGGCGAACCGCATCGTGGTGGAGGAGGAGAAGCCGCCCGAGGAGCGGGGCACCTACCTCTACCCACAGGGCTATGGACAGCCCGAGGAACTCGGGCTCGACTACCAGCGCGATGCCGATCTCGTCGACCAGGCACCCAAAGCCGCACCTGAATCCCTGCCTACCGGAAGCGATGAGTGAGCGAGAGGAGATAACCATGTCAAACCGGCTTCGCTATCTCGTCTGGCCTCTCTTGACGCTGCTTGTGCTCACCAGCGCGGCTAGGGCCCAGACCGGCGATGGCTACGACCTGACCTGGTGGACGGTCGACGGCGGGGGGTACACTCTCGGCGTCAGCGCCGACGGCGTCTACACCCTCGGCGGCACCATCGGTCAGCCGGACGCGGGCGTGATGAGCGACAGCAGCGGAATCTACACCCTCGGCGGTGGCTTCTGGGGCGGGGCGGGACCCGTGGAGCACGAGATCTACCTACCGTTGGTGCTCCGCAATTCGTGAGACGTGATGTTGGTCTGGGGAAGGTTTGCACCGGCCGATGGAGCGCGACAGCGAGCAGATGACGATTCCTCTGGCCCGCTGTCGCGCCCGCCGAGGGGCCAACGAGGAGTTGAACGACGACCAACTTATGTGAAGGCTGTGACAGCGGAAGCCGCCTGGAGGCAGTTCACCTGTGACCTCCGCGTCCCCAGGTTGCTTCCTGAACCATAAGGAGGGGTGATAGAAACGACCAGCGTCTGCATTGCATAGCTGGACCCTGCAGACAGGGTGCAGTGGGTGGAGATCGGCAGCGGCATGCTGTTCAGTGTCTTGCCGTCCAGCGAAGTCTCTAGATTCGCCTTCAGATCCGAGAGGAGGAGGCGCGATGAAGGTAAACAGAGCGCCTCTTCCCGTCTAGATGAGGAGAGTGAGACATGAGGGCTACGACGGGTCTTTATCTTGTTCTGGCGTTGACCGTGGCGTGGGGTGGCTGTGTCCTCGCGACCTCGCCAGCGCCGGCTGGTATTCGCTCTGTTGAAGACACAGAGGCTGGCGTGGGGTCGCCATCCGAAGACCTCGCCCGGTTGGGGGGAGCCGCCGCCTGCACCTACTACGTCGCACCGTCCGGGAGCGATGGCAATCCGGGTACTCAATCCCAACCATGGGCCACCTTTCAGCACGCCGCCGACACCGCCCAGCCTGGCGAGACGATCTGTTTCCGAGGCGGTACCTATTCCGTCGCGGAGGACATCCACCTGAGCCAGTCCGGCACCGCAGGTTCAGTGATCACCTTCATTGCCTATTCGGGCGAGTCGCCCATTCTCGATCGCGGCGGCGCCGGGGGGAGCGGCCTCCTGATTCTAGATCAGTATGCGTCCTACCTGCGCATCAGCGGGTTCACGCTGCGGGGCTTCACGATTTGGGGGCTGCAGCTCTCCGGCGAGAACCGCCACGTCCAGTTGGACCATCTGGAGATTGAGGGGGGCGAGACGGCCATCCGCTTCACCTACGGCGAGAGCACCGAGGGGCCGCCAGCGGAGGGGCCTGTGGAGTACATTACCCTCGAGGACAGCCTCATCCACGGTAGCGAGTACTCGGCCGTGGATTGCACCCCCGGTCCCTGCAATCACATGGTGGTCCGTCGGACGGAAATCTGCGACACCGGCATCGTGGGCGAGGACTTCTACGGCTCTGACGGGTTGGAGTTCGCCCGCGGGTACCCCGTCCTGGTGGAGGATTGCTACGTCCACGACAACGGCGGAGACGGGATCGACCTCAACTCTCGCGACCGGGAGGGCCACGCCACCGGGGTCATCGTCCGGCGCAACCGTGTGATCTGCAATCACTTGAACGGCATCAAGCTCTGGGCCGGCGGTCGGATGGAGAACAACGTTGTCTGGGGACAGGGCGATAGTGCGGTGTGGATCGGCACCTTCCCCAGCACGCTGGAGGTGATCAACAACACCATAGGCTACAATATGTGGGACGATAGCTACGGTTGGCGCAACTGGGTGTTCGTCGCTGGCTACCCGGAGGAGGTCTTCCCGTATCCGTCAGTGAATTTGACGCTCGTCAACAACATCTTCGCTTTCAACGGTGGCCCCGACGTGGGCGAGCCGGTGGGTATATACCTGGGCGGAGGGGTGCAGCTGACCGAGCATCACAATCTCTACTACAGCTACGACGAGGCCGAGATCCACGCCGAATTCGTGCAGGGACGCGAATGGGACTTCACCCGTGACGAGGTCGCGGACGGCACCTGGACCAGCTACAGCGGCCAGGGGCAGCACGACCTGACGTCAGCCCCGCTCTTCGTGTCGGGGTGGCCAGGAGTGGATCTGCATCTCCAGGAGAGCAGCTCGGCCGTCGATGCCGGCAGCGCCGCGGAGGCGCCCGCCGATGATGTGGCAGGCAATCCCCGCGATGCCCAGCCCGACTTGGGGGCGTACGAACGTTGGGACTGGGAGCCGACGGCCTGGATCTACCTGCCGCTGATCCTTAAGGGCAGGTAGACCGCGGAAGAGATCGAATAAGGAGGTGACTCCCGGGACTGACATCGCGGTGAGTGCATTGGTGCACCTGGTGCCTCACCAGGGCACCGGTGCTTCCGTCTAATACCATATATCATGGTCAAAGGGGGGAGTAAATGAGCAGGCATCGAGTTCTTATGGTAATGGGGGGCGCGGTGCTTGCCCTGGCGATTACCGGGCTGACGTACGCTCAGGGGCCGGCCCCCGAGACGGACGTCTCCACCCTGGCTGTCCTGGGCACGGCCTTCACCTACCAGGGGCGGCTGACCGATGGGGGAAGCCCGGCTGACGGGCCGTATGACCTCCGGTTCCGGCTGTACGATGCCGTCAGCGATGGCGCGCAGGTGGGCAGCACGGTGACCCGGGGCGACGTGGCCGTGCGAGAGGGGCTGTTCACCGTCGCCCTCGACTTCGGGGACGTCTTCGACGGCACGGCAATGTGGATGGAGGTGGCCGTGCGCCCCGGCAGCAGCACCGACGCGTACGCGCCGCTCGCCCCGCGCCAGACGCTGACCGCCGCGCCGTATGCGCTGTATGCGGCGAACGTTGATGCGCATAACCACTGGGGGCAGACCTGGAGCGGCATGGGCACCGGGCTGACTCTTTCCGGGGGTGATACCGGGGTAGATGCCTCTGGCTCTGACTACGGCGTGCATGGCTATAGCACCAGCACTAGTGGCACAGGCGTCGAGGGCATCGCTGGCGCCACCAGCGGAGACACCGTTGGCGTCGCTGGCTATACCAAGAGTCCCCAGGGCAGCGGAGTCGAAGGCGCTGCCACCGTCGACAGCGGGAATGCCTACGGGGTCTATGGCAATAGCAGCAGCACCGACGGCCGGGGCGTGTATGGCTACACCTACGCCACCGGCGGCACCACCTACGGCGTGTACGGCGAGAGCAAGAGCACCCAAGGCCACGGCGTGTATGGCGAGGCCACCGCCACCAGCGGCGCCACCTGCGGCGTATGGGGCGTGAGCAAGAGTACCTCCGGCATCGGCGTGTCTGGCGAAGCCACCGCCACCAGCGGGCCCGCGTGGGGCGTCGTCGGCCAGAGCGACAGCACCGAGGGCGGCGGGGTTTATGGGTCGGGCGCCATAGGCGTGTATGCCGCCGGCCATGGCGGCACGAAAGACAAGGCGGCTTTGCAGGCCGCAAACGGCAATCCATCTACGGGAATGGCTGCTTACATACACAATGGCAGCAACTACCACACTGCTCACTTTGCAAACGATGGTGCCGGCGGCGTGCTCTTCCTGCAGAACAATGGGAACGCTGCGGGAGCAGGCGGCGGGGACTTCATCACAGCTGTCAATCACGATGGCAGCGACCAGCAATTTCGGGTTGAAAGCAGTGGTGAAGCCTTTAGCGACGGTGGCTGGAGCGGACACGCTGACTTTGCTGAGTTGATCGCCACTGAAGACGATCCCGCTGCTTACCAACCGGGCGACGTGCTGGTCATCAGCATCCGGGCGGACCGCTCGGCGGCACTCTCATCGGAGCCCTATTCCACCCTGGTCCTTGGGGTCTACTCCCAGGAACCTGGGTTCGTCGGCTCACTTCACCCTATGGAGGGTCAGCGTGATGACGAAATCCCGGCTGCGCTGGTGGGCATCGTGCCCTGTAAGGTGTCGGCGGAGAACGGCCCCATCCGTCGTGGTGACCTGTTGGTGACGTCGTCCACACCCGGTCACGCCATGCGAGCGGATGACGCGCCAGCGGGGACCATCCTCGGTAAGGCCCTGGAGCGCCTTGAGGAGGGCACGGGCATCATCCAGGTGCTGGTGACGCTCCAGTAAGAGGTGTAGCCATGAATACGAGATCTCTGATCCTCACTGCGACCGTCGCCTGTGTGATGTTGAACGCCGGTATCGGCGTGGCACAGGGTGGCTAGCATCTCTCCTGGCGGACCGTGGATCCGGACGGCTGCACCGTGAGTATCGTCATTGCGATCTCCGCCTTACGTTTCACGACCTCACCTGGTCCCCAGTTGGCACCCCTCCCCACGGCCCCAGCCTCTACAACCTCCCTCGACTCACTTTGTAGACATTTTGTAGTCACCCCTGTGGTATCCTGCTGGGGAAATACGGACAGGTGCGCGTCTACCTGCCCCGCCGAGGCGCCGCCCGACGACGTCGAGGGCCGTCCGCGCGACGCGCACCCCGACCTCGGGGCGTATGAGCGCTCCGACGGGGCACCAACGGCGTGGCTCTATCTGCCCCTGGTCGTGAGGCGATGAGGGTAACGATTCGCGAGGAAGTGCTCAGTGTTTGCCAAGGAGGAAACGATGTTTACAAGAAGACTCTCATCTGCGGTCTTGATGCTGGCGCTGTTACTGCCCCTCGTGGGACCTAGCTCGCAGACTCCGCAGGCGCGTGCTGCCGCGGCGCAGACCACGGTCACCCTGAATGCCGTCGCCGACGCCACGGTGCGGGAATGGGAGCCCGACACCAACTTCGGCGGGGACCCGTCGCTGGAGCTCTCCTACGGGGGGCCCGGCGAGGAGGCGGTCACGCTGGTGCGCTTCGACCTGTCGGGGCTGCCGCCGGATGCTGTGGTCGACAGCGCGTCGCTGCGCCTCTTTCTGGAGGGCGCGTCTGGCGCGGACCCCGTCTCAATCGGCGCCTATCTCATTACCAGTGCCTGGGACGAATCGACGGTCACCTGGAACACGCCGTTCACCACCGGCCTCTTTGGCTTCAGCGCGTCCATCGACGCCACTGTCGGCAGCTACAAGTCCTGGTCCGTCACTAGCTACGCTCAATCTTGGATCGACGATCCCTCGTCCAACTTCGGCGTGATGCTGCGGGGACCCACCGAGGGCGCGAACTACGAGCGCGTGTTCGCGAGCCGCGAGCATCTGGAGCGGGTGCCGCAGCTCGAGCTCACCTATCACCTGACCCCTTACACCTTCACGGGCCACGTCTACGAAGGGGAGCCCGGCGACACCAGCACGCCGCTAGAGGGCGTGACCGTCGAGCTTTGGGGCGACGAGGACGAGTGGCCCGAGGGCGGCGCTGACCGGGTGCTACTGGCCAGCGACTTACCGACGGGCCCCGACGGCGCCTTCGAGATCGCGTGGGACCGCGGCACCCCCTGGCCCTATCTGCACGTGATCGAGACCGACCCCGCCGACGCCTTCTCCACGGGGGCGACGGCCGATTCCCCGGGCCATATGAAGAACTTCAACGTGATCTCCTACCGCCAGGATGACCTCTTGGAGACGGGCCTGTACGACTTCGGCGGGATCGCCTTCTGGGACCGCTTCCCGGAGGAGGAGTTCCCGGATCTAATCGTGACCGACATCTGGCCCCAGGGCGCCCAGATCTGCTTCGAGGTGCAGAACGTGGGGGCCGCTATCGCGCCTGGGGGACACCAGGCCACGCTCGCCGTCGACACTGTCGTGCAAGACAGTCTCGTCATTGGTGGCGACCTGGCGTCGACGGCCACGTGGGAGGGCTGCTTTGATCACACGTGGGTGTGCACCGAGGAGAGCGACACCATCGTCGTGAGCGCCGACACGACCGACGTGGTCGCCGAGAGCGACGAGACCAACAACCGCCTTGAGAGGGTCTGGGCCTGTGACCGCACCCCGCCGCAGATCGTCGCCGGCCCCACCGTGTCGAACCTCACGGCGACCTCCGCCGTGATCTCCTGGGAGACCGACGAGATTGCCGACAGCGTGGTCCGCTACGACACCCTCGCCAGGGCCTACCGCTTCGAAGAGCTAGACCCGGCGCCGACCATCAACCATGAGGTCGCGCTCACCGGGCTGACGCCCTCGACCACCTATCACTTCGTGGTCAACTCCACCGACCCGGCCGGGAACAGTGTGGAGAGCCGGGACCTGATCTTCGAGACCGCCGCCGCGCCGGATACGCGGAATCCCACCGTGGAGCTCAGGGCACCGGAGGTGATGACCGGCACCGTCACGATCGGCGCCGATGCGGACGATGATACCGACGTCAAGAAGGTTGAGTTCTACCTGAACGACGACCTCGTCTTCACCGACTACACGCCGCCGTACGAGTGGGTCTTCGCCACCGACGACGTGGAGAACGGCGACTACGTCTTGAAGGTCAAGGCGATCGATCTATACGGCAACAGCATCGTCGATCAGACGACGGTGCCTGTGCTCAACTTCGTGGACGCCGACGCGCCGACCGTCAACATCTTCTTCCCCAGCCCTGGTGCCGATGTCTACGGCGACACCCGGGTCTGGGTCACCGTGTCGGATGACTCCGGCTGGAGTGAGGTCGAGTGGTTCGTGGACGGCAAGAAGCTGGGCGGCGGGCAGTACCCCGTCAGTCCCTCCCTCGACATCATGTTTTGGTGGGACACGACGTACTTCTCACAGGGGTCCCACTCGCTGGCCGTCAAAGCCACCGACGGCGATGGCAAGGAGGGGAGTGATGTGATCGGTGTGAACGTGGCCAACGCCGCACCTCCGCCGGCTCCGAAGCTCGTGGTGACCAGGCACGAGGTCTTCCGGCATGCCCACACCTTCGCCATCGAGCTCACGGTGCAGAACAAGGGGAACGCGGCGGCGAGCGGGATTCAGATCGTGGACCCGCTGCGGGGCTTCCAGCCCATCGCGCGGGTCTTCAACGGGGTGACCTATGAGACCCAGCTGAACACCTCGAGCATGCAGGCGGATGCCATCATCAAGGACCCCGCGAGCCTTGCGGCGGGCGCCTCGCGCACCTACTATCTCGCGACCGTCCCCGTTCTGGTCCACGACAACCCTCCCGTGCCCTCGATCGGTGCTACCCTTCAGCTCTCCTACAAGGGTCCCTCTGGCCCCCAGGTTCAGGAGTCGGCCAAGTTCGAGGTCCTCAAGACGATGGCCACGGCGGGGTCGGCGCCCAGCGAGCCGCTGGGCACGGCGCATTCGAACGCCGTCGGACAGGCCGACTACTTGATCGTCACGAATCCCAGCTACTTGTCCTTCCACAACCCCTTCCATGACATCAAGCCGGTGCTCTCTGACATGGCAGCGCTAGCGTTCGCCAAGCAGGGCGTGCTGGGCTATTTACGCACCTCAGATCGCCATACGCTCAGAGATCTGGTCATGCCGAACGGTAACTGGGGCAAGATGCTCAGCAGCGATTTCCGGACCACGGCTGAGGGCTATCTCCTCATCGTCGGTGAGACGGAGATCATCCCCGCCTGGCGGGAGACCCACTGGAACCTCGGCTGGGGCAACTTCGACTGTCGCACGAGGGAGGCGGACATCAGCGATCTGCCCTATGCGGACACCGGCGGCAGCAACGCCGCGCCGGAGCTCGTGGTGGGCCGTGTCATCGGGAACGACGCGACGGTCCTTTCGCGCGCCCTCCAGGCCGGCCTCAACGGCAGCTTCGATCGCTCCCACTATCTCCTGGTGAGCGGCATGGACAAGGAGTCCTCGATCCAGAGCCAGTTCACCGGCTCGATCAACGAGATCGAAAAGGTCATCAACTGCACGAACTGCGTCACCAAGCTGCACTGGAGCACGTTCACACCCTCCCAATGGGTGCCGACGTTCCGCAACAACACGGCGGACAAAGATGTGATCCTCTACCAGGGCCACGGAGGGCCGGATTCCTGGGGCCCGCTGGAAACGGCCCACCTGCAGTCGACGACCCAGCCCATCAGCTTCGGCAGCACCAATCCCGTTGTCCTGGGCTGGGCCTGCCTGACGGGGTCCTACGAGAATCACGTCGCCAATAGGGATCCTGCCCACCAATGCACCTTTGATGGCGGGGACGATAACCTGGCCGAGGCCTTCCTCGAGCGCGGTGCGGCGGTCTACATCGGCTCGACGGAGGTCTCGGAGATCGGTAACAACCGCGCCGGGGCCAAGGCCCTCTTCCAGAAGTTCTGGAAGGCCGGCACCACCATCGGCAACGCGTTCACCAAGGTAAAGCAAGACCGGTGGAGCTCCAGCGGCTACGCGCAGCTCTGGGTCTACGAGTACAACCTCTATGGCGATCCCAAGTATGGCGCGACAACCACGGGGAGCGCGACCGCGGACGTTGGCGCGCACTCGGAGGCGCGCACGGCCCAGCCCGCCTCGTCCATCGACGTCGTCGTGCCCGACTACGAGGTGACGGTCAGCGGGGACGTCCACGAGGTAGAGATCCCCGGCGGGGACCTGCTGCTGGATCCCGGCGACTACCGGATCCCGTACTACCGCGAGATTCTCACCTATCCGCCTGGCTATGAGATCCAAGACGTGGTCATGACCGATCGCTCCGGCATGGTCACCGACAGCGGCCTGAATCTCCCGGTCAACGAGGCCCGGATCGCCTCTCCTGCCGGATCGCACCCGGTGGCCGCCGAGGCCGCCGCCGAGTGGACGCCTGAGGAGGCGTATGGCTGGGAGGCGCGACAGGATCCCGACGGCACGATCACGCTGATCATCACGATGTATCCCTTCCTCTACGATTCGGCGACGACCGACATCCGCTTCTACAAGAACTACAGCTTCGCCATCGAGTACACGGTCTCTCCCGTGACGATCACGGCGATGAGCACGGATCAGGACGAGTACGAAGAGGGCGAGCCTGTGCAGGCCGAGATCTGGCTCAAGAACACCGGCGCCGCGCAGGACGTGAGCGTCACGGCGGTCATCAAGACCTACCCGACAGAGGAGCCCGCGGTGGGCCTGGCCCTGCAGACCCTCGCCGGCCTGACAGGCGTGGCCTCCTTTGCGCATGAGTGGGACACGGAGGGGTTCGATCCGGGCGGCTACACCCTGGAGGTCACCCTCACGGATGCCCAGAATCAGATCCTCGACCGGAGCACGCGGATGTTCCATCTCGGCGTCGCCTCGGGTCAGGCTACCGATCTCAGCGTCACGCCACTGCACTTCAAAGTCGGCGACACCATCGACGCCTCGCTGGTCTTCGAGAACACCGGAAGCCTCGATCTGACGGGCACGGCTGTCATCAAAGTGCAGGATGAGGAGGGGACCCTCGTGGAGGAGTTCAAGCAGGCGTTCAACGACCTGGCGCCCGGTGCGACGACCACCCTCGACGTCGACTGGGACACGACGGGTGTGGCAAGGGGGGACTACGCGCTTGTGGGATATGCGCTCTACGACGGCATGGCCACCGAGCCAGAGGTCGTCACGGTGAGCACCGAGCGGCGCATCTATCTGCCTGTCGTGTACCGAGTCAGGCCGTGACGTCCAAGCGGGTGGATCCGCAATCGAGCCAGAGCCGTCGGCATCAGGGTCGGACCGCGCGGATGCTGATTCCGCTCAGCATCCGCATGGCCCGATCCCGGGTCTTGTTCACGCTCCGCCGGTCAACGAGCGCCATGTTCTGAGGAGGGAAAGCATGGCAATCAGGAGGGTGTTCGTTGTTCTGATCGTGCTTAGCGGCACGCTGCTGGGGGAGTGAGATCGCCGTGGCGACAGGGGCCGACCGGAAGGCCTGGCCCGCTCTGGCCTACAACCTGGCGCGCAACGAGTACCTGGTGACCTATGACAACGCCTATCTGGGCGGCACGAACAACGAGAACGTCTATGTCAAGCGCCTGACGGGCGACGGCGTTGTGCTTGGCGGGGAATTGAACGTCGCCTTCGGCGCGGTCGGCACGCACATGGTCCGGCTGCAGGTATGCGACACGGGGGGACTCACCGCCACCGTCACCCGTCAGGTCACGGTGGGAGAACAGCGCTTCGTCGCCCTTCCGCTCATCCTCCGGTGACCCGAGCGTACGGAGCAGCACGGGTCGGATTCATCAGGAGAAACGCCATCCGGCCTTGAGGAGGTAGGACATGCGTATCAAGAGGACGTTTGTTGCCGCTTTGATGATAGCTCTGTTGGGCCTGGGCACGAGCCAGGCCGCCACCATCGCGCCCGCCGGGAGCGACACGCACCCCGCAAGCACCGCCGCCGCCCAGACCACCGTTGTCCTCGACGCCGTCGCCGACGCCACGGTGCGGAGCGGGGACCCGGACGAGAACTTCGGCGGCGAGACGTCGCTGGAGCTCTCCTACTGGGGCACCAACGAGGAGGCGGTCGTGCTCCTGCGCTTCGACCTCTCGAGTCTACCCTCCGACGCCATCGTCGACAGCGCGTCGCTGCGCCTCTATCTTGAGGGTGCAAGCGGCGCCAGCCCGGTCTCGGTCGCCGTCCACTTCGTCACGAGCGCTTGGGAGGAGACCGGGGAGGAGGGGGTCACCTGGGACACCCACCTGACCACCGCGCCGTGGCCGAGGGCGTGCAGCATGGATAGGGTAGTGGACGCCTACAAGTCCTGTACCGTTACCTCGTATGCACAGTCGTGGCTCGATACCGCGTCGTCGAACTACGGCGTGATGCTGCGCGGCCCCGCCGACGGCACGGAACACGAACGCTGGTTCCAGAGCCGGGAAAGCATGGAGATGGTGCCGCAGCTCGAGGTCACCTACCATTTGCCCACCTACGTGCTCAGCGGACGCGTCTACGAGGGGGACATGGGCGATCCCTCGACACCACTCTCCGGTGTGGCGATGACGCTCTACTGCTCCAACGCCGCCGGGGTCCTCGGCCCCGAGATCGACGCCACCACGACCGACGCCACCGGCTGGTATGGCCTCGACACCGTCCCCGGGTGCGAGTACTACCACATCGTCGAGGAGGACCCCGAGGGCTACACCTCCGTGGGCTCCACCACCGTCGATGGCACCGTCCGCTCCCCCAACTGGATTGAGTACGTCATCCCCCTCAAGTCCAAGACGCTCACCGGCAACAAGTTCTGGGACCAGCCTGGCGCCGGCGAGCCCGACCTCATCGTCACTGACATCTGGCCCGAGGGGGGTCAGGTCTGCTGCCAGATCCGCAACGTCGGCACGGCGCCCGCGCCGTCCGGGCATGAGGCATCGCTCACGGTCGACGGCGTGCAGCAAGACACGAGCGCGGTCGACGTCGTGCTGGAGCCTGCAGCGCAGTGGGAGGGGTGCTTCGAGTATGCCTGGCCCTGCTCCGGCGAGTCCGACACCGTCGTGGTCACCGCCGATGCCGGCGGTGTAATCGCCGAGAGCGACGAGACCAACAACCGCCGCGAGGAGGTGTGGGCCTGTGACACCACGCCGCCGCAGATTGTCGCGGGGCCCACCGTCGCGGAGCTCGGCGCCACCGAGGCGGTGATCACCTGGGAGACCGACGAGGTGGCGACGAGCGTCGTGCGCTACGACACCGTCGCCCGTCTCACGCGGTTCGAGGAGACCGGCCCGGCGGCAACCATGGGTCACGAAGTGGTTTTGGAGGGGCTCACGCCCTCGACCACCTATCATTACATCGTCCGATCGACCGACGCCGCCGGCAACGCCGTCGAGAGCGGCGATATGCTCTTTGAGACGGAGCCTCCGCCCGACACACGGGTCCCAACCGTGCATCTCGTAGCGCCGGCGGTAGTGACGGACACGGTGACCATCAGCGCCGATGCCGATGATGACACCGGCGTGGAGAAGGTCGTGTTCTGTGCGGGCGACACGCCCCTGCACACCGACTACACGCCGCCGTACACGTTCGCGCTCGACACGACGCAGTACCCCGACGGCCTCCTCGGCCTCGCGGCCGAGGCCCACGACGCGGCCGGGAAGACCCAGACGGATCAGATGGAGGTCCGCGTGGCCAACCTGCTGGACCCGACGCTCCCCACCGTCAAGATCAGCACCCCAGCAGACGGGGCCACAGTCCAGGGCAACGTCCAGGTGAAGGCCACCGTGCAGGACAACGTGGGGCTCTACGAGGTCAGCTTCACGGTGGATGGCAGCTTCCGTCAGACCAAGGAGTTCAGTGGCGGGCCCACGCAGGCCAACGTGACCTTCGAATGGGACACCACTGGCATGCCCGGCGGCGACTACACCATCGGCGTGGTGGCCTACGACCTGGAGTCGCTCAACGATCCCTATCGCGACTACGGCTACGACACCGCCGACGTCACCGTCCAGTACCTCGCGCCGCCGCCGCCCGCGAAGCTGCAGATCACCCGCAGCGTCACGCGGTATGGCAACGTGCTCTGGGTCAACCTGCACGTCACGAACGTGGGCGGGCAGGCCGCCGAGGGCCTGATCATCCACGACTGGCTGCACGGCTTCCAGCCGATCTCCCACAGCGACCTGACCCCGGTCCACGCCGACTACGACGCCGAGTACTTCACTGTGAGCCAGAATTCCCACTGCTCGATCGTCAGCCACGAGCCAATTCCCAAGAACGCGACGCGCAACTTCAGCTACGCCGTGGTGCCGATCCTCTCGGATGACCCCTACTTCGTCTTTGAGCACCCTCTCACCACCGGGTTCAAGCTCGTGTCGAGGCTGTCGATCGGATACAAGACCGAGCTTGGCTACTATGACCGCCCTGACCACTGGGTGAATCCCACCGTCACGGCCCCGGCCATCCAGGCGATGACCAGCTCGCAATGGAAGCCGCTCCTCTCCGCTTACTTTGAGGCCCTTGCCAGCGCCGACTACGTCATCGTCACCAATCCCAAGAAGCTGCACTGGGCGATCAAGCCCTGGCAGCCGTGGGCTGTCAACGACCTCCTCTCCGACATGGCCTGGTTGGCCAAGGAGCGGCAGGGCGTCGTAGGCTATATGGATGCCTACGATCGGTACAAGCTCCGCGACCTTATCGCGCCCGGCGGCACGTGGGCGAAGCAGCTCGCGCCGAAGTTCTCCACGGCTCTGGGCGGCTACGTTTTGATCGTGGGCGAGTCGGAGATCGTGCCGTCATGGACAACCTCGGGGGCTGGGATCAACTACACTGACCAACCCTATGCCGGCGATACGCCGCCCGAGCGCATCGTCGGACGGATCGTCGGCAATACCCACGCTGAGATGTCCAACGCTATCCGCGCGAGTCTCGGCGTCAAGCTGGACTGGTCGGGCTACGACTACGACCGGTCGAGCGCCGCGCTGATCAGCGGCACCGATGGGACGAGCAACGGCGTGGGCGCCTACAAGGACTGCATCAACGATATCGCAGGGATCGTGTCCAAGCGCGGCATCACGCCTGATAAGGAGCACCTCTGGGACATCAGCCCTGGCTCCCGACCAAATGCGTTCAAGATCCGTGCGCAGAACGACGACATCATCGTCTTCCGCGACCATGGGTTTATGGATTGCTGGTGTCCCGTCCGCACCAATCAGCTGGACGATAGTCCCGCCCTCGACCTCGGTACCCTCAAGCCCTTCGCCTTCTCCCTCTCGTGCCTCGCGGGTTGCTACGAGCCACACCCGAAAGAAGGGGGCAGCGACACGGACACCGTCCTCGAGGCCTTCTTCGACTATGGCGTCGCCGCCTACATCGGCGCTACGGAGCGGACCCCGCGCTCGGGGAACAACGCTGCGGGGCGCTGGTTCTTTAGGAACTGGCACCCCTCCGAGTCCATCGGTGAGGCCTTCACGGAGCTCGAGGCCTACTCCTACGCCTCAGGCTCGTGGGCCATGAAGTACAATATCTACGGCGACCCCAAGTTCGGCGCCGTCTCGACGGCGGTCGCGGCCGACGTCACGCCGAAAGGACTGACTGCGCCGGTGGGCTCGATCGAGGTCGTCGTGCCCGACTACGAGGTCAGCCACCAGAACGGCACCGACTACGTCAGCTTCCCGGCCGGGCACACGCTACTGACAGAGGGCGAGCCCGAGATCCCGTTCCACGTGGTCAGGTTCGACTATCCCGCCGGCACTCGCGTGCAGGCGGTCACCTTGGTCGACCGGGCCGGGCTGACCACGACCACCGGGCTCAACCTGCCGATCACCACCATGGCGCCGGACTGTGCGCTCGTGGCACGTCCGCAGGCCAGCAACACCGATGCGTGGCTGCCGGACGAGGACTACGCCTGGCGCCTGATCGACAATCCTGACGGGACCACGACCCTCGAGATCGCCGTCTACGCCTTCCAATACCACCCGCTCACCACCGGCATCCGCTTCTACCAGACCTACACCTTCAACGTCACGACGGCGCCCGCCCCTGTCACGATCACGCACCTGACCACCGACCAAGATGAATACGAGCCCGGCGCCTTCGCACACATCGACCTCGAAATCGTCAACACCCGCGAGCCACGGGACGTTGTGGTCGAGGCCGTCGTCAAACCCTATGGCAGCGATGAGGTCGTCGCCGGCCTGCTCCTCACGACGCTCGACGGGCTGCAGGGCGAGGCCTCCTTCGCCGCCGACTTCGACATCGGCGCTGTGGCGCCCGACCTCTACCTGGTCGAGGTCACCCTGCGGGACATCGACAACACGACCCTCAAGCGCGAGGCTACGCTCTTCCGCGTGGGGACCGTCTCCGGGCAGATCGCGAGCCTGACCGCGATGCCCACACTCTACGACATCGGCGATGAGGTTCACGCCACCTTGATCTTCCTCAACATTGGGACGCTGCCGATCACCGGCACGATGGCGATCACCATCCTCGACGACGATGGCGTCGCCCTCGAGACCTTCACCCACGCTATCACCGGCCTGGTGCCCGGGGACCCCATCGGCTTCACCGATGTCTGGGACACGACGGGGGCATCCGAGGGCATGGTCGACGTCGTCGGCGTCGTCCACTACGACAGCCGCGCCACCGACCCCGAGGTTGTCCGCATCGGCACGCAGGTGCAACTCTACTTGCCCATCACCGTGCGCGACGAGGGCGGTGGTTAGCGGGAGAGACGCTTTCGCGTGGGCGAGCGGGCATACCTTCACCGGGCGGGATGCTGGTCGATGGACAGCGGCATCGCCGAATTGGGCATCCCGACCGGGGTGTGCCAGGTCGTGGGTCGGCCCCTGACTTGTCTCAGTGAGACGACCAATGCCATGTTGCGTGTCGCGGCGGGCCTGGGCGGCGATTTCGCCACAGGGACGGCCACGCTTGGACAAGCCAACCCTGTTCTTGCTGGGCAGGCAGGATCATTCCGTCGGATACGCCGATCACTGGAAGATCCTGGAGGAACACCCGCGCGCAACCCGTGCAGTCTAGAAGGAAGTCCGATGAGCCAATCGGCCGTCCCTGCCACCGCGAGAGGCACCTTGGTTCGGGGCGGCCGGACGTCCTGCGACGCTCTAGTACTACAACCTCACTTCTGACTTGCGCTTTTCGGCAAGATGTGCGATAAAGACCTCCCAGACCTGGGAGGTGGAAGAGGCGAATGAGCGCAGATG
>JAWLCP010000013.1:0-45169 GCA_041687115.1 Anaerolineae bacterium | reverse complement strand
CTCCGGCATGTGCTTCTCCGGCGCGTCGGCGAAGTCGGTCAGCAGGGCAAACCCAAACTCGGGATCCGCGTTCCCCAGATAGTGGAGCTCGAGCTGTCGCAGCAGGAAGTCCACCTCGTCGTCGGAGGTGAGCATGCACGGCACCACCACCATGGTGCGATAGCAGTGGGGGACGCCGTCGGTGAAGTCGAACTTCGGGAGAACCCGGGGCGGGACGGTGCGGGTGATGACCGCGTTGACCACGTTGACCCCCACCACGGATGCGGGGATGAGGCCGAGGGCCGCGACCGCCATCAGCGCCGCGAGCCCCGCTCCGCCGGCACGGGCAACCATCAGACCCCCCGTGAGGACGAGCGCGACGATGAAGCCGATGCTCCCCAGGTAGACGCACGTCGGGTGGGCGAATATCCAGCGCCGGGCCCGCTCCAGCAGCCCAGGGTGGAAACCGACCGCCTCCTCGAGCTGCCGGCGGCCTTCCGCAGCCAGGTAGAAACCAACGTGCTGGCGCCGAGACCCGAACACTTCACTCCTCCGGGGGTTCCCGGCGTCGTGCTCGCCGTGCTCGCGGGCGAGGCGAAGCGCCTCGTGGGCGACGTCCTGCTCGGTGCCCCGGACGGCCCGCGCCAGGTCCTCCACCACGCCGCGGTACCGGTCGCGGCTCTCGAAGTCCATCACGGGGTAGACGTTGGCGGGATCGCGGCAGAGGGTCTCCTCGACCAGGCTCACGCTCTCGAAGAACGCCTCCCAGTCCTCACCGCCGATGGCACGCAGGCTGTTGACGCACGCGGCAACGATGGCCTCGTCCGCCACGTGCTCGAAATCGGGAGGATCCGGCAGCGGTCCGCGAGCCACAGAGACGTCGAGATCGGCAGCGCGGGCCGCCGTCCAGCTCAGGAGCTCCACGAGGCTCAACCGTAGCATGATCGGGAGCGCCCAGATCTCCCCCATCGTCAGGGGTCGAACCTCCTGATAGGCACGCACGAACTGCTTCACCTGATCGATGTCCAGGTGGCCCTCGACGACCTCGAGGATCTCCCGGGCGACGCCGTAGACCCTGGGATAGCCGCGAAGAGCGGATGCATCGAGCTTGGGAAGCCGGCGGTAGTAGCCGGCCGGCATATTCTCGTCGATCTGACGGACCGCCTGTTGGACGACATAGAAGTTGTCCAGCAGCCACTCGGCCACGCCGGACAGAACGCCGCGCTCCTCCGAGGCGGCGACGAAGCTGGCATAGGCCCGCCGGACGAGGCTGGCCAGGATGGGGAGCCGATCAAGGGGGGTAGGAGTGATGCCCGGGTCCGGAGACGCAGAATGGACCTGCGCCAGGTCGCGCGCCCGGTGCTCGAGTTCTGAACCGTCTCGCCTTCGGTCGGGGTCAGCCGCAGTCATTGTCCTCAGTGGCCGGCCCGCTCGCTGGCGGCCTTCTCGGCCTCTGTCAACATCGCCTCCTCGGGAGGCACGTCCTGGATCATCAACAGCGGTCTGGAGCCGTACGCAATGAAGTTGAGGGCGATACTGCCGTACGGCCACCTCGCCCCTCCGGAATAGCCATGGGCGGCCATCACGACCAGGTCCACGTCCTCTCGCTCGACCATCTCGTGAAGCGCTGCGGCGGGGTTATCGCTCACCAGCAGGTGCGCCTCGGCCGGGGTGTCCAGCCGGGACTTCAGTTCCTCGAGGTAGGCCTCACCCGTCTTCCTGTTGAGCTCGGTGAGCCGCTCCACCAGCTCCTGCTCCTTCTCCGTCAGCGGCGCACGGCGCGGCACCTCCGGCCGATTCACCACGTGGGCCAGCAGCAGCTTGCACTCGTGGAACCCGGCCAGGTTCCTCGCCCACGGCAGCGTGCACTCGGCACGCTGGGAACCGTCCAGGGGCAGCAGGAGCTTCTGATAGCGCAGGCCGGTCAATCCGTCGGTGCGTGGCCGATAGGCGCGCACGACCATCGTCGGCGCGTAGGCCTGGAGGATCACTTTCTGCACCACGCTGTTGATGTTCCACCGGCTGAGCCCGCTCTTCCCGTGGCTGCTGATGATGATCAACCCGACGTCCTCGCCGCGGGCATACCGGATGATGCGCCCGGGCGCCGTCCCCTCCACGAGGACCGTCTTCACCCCTACCCCTGCCTCCCGCAGTCCGCTGGCCACCTCGGTGAGGTAGGAGTCCGCCTCCGACTTCCGCATGTGCCAGTCGAGAGGATCGACGGCAGGCGACCCGGGGCTGGACTCGCGCACGACCGCCCGCAGAAGGGTGACCTCCGCATCCATCGCCTCCGCCACGGCGACGGCGTGCGGCAAGACACACTCGGCAAGGGATGACCCATCTAACGGGACGAGTATACGATCAATCATCGCTGCGTCTCCTTTCCTGGAACACAGGTATGCCCTACCCCTTGGACGCGATGATGATGATACCCACGAGAACGCCCGCAGCCAGCGTAAACAACGTGAACCGGCGGTTCTGTTCCGCGACCTCCGGGAGAAGGTGTGTGGCGCCGACGTAGACCAGGGCACCTGCGGCAAGCGCCAGCAGCGCTCCCAGCGTCGGCTCGTCAACTCGACCGACAAACGGATACGAGATCAGTGCTCCCAGTGGAGTTGAGACAGCAGCTGCCAGGAAGGCATACAGCATCGCCTTCCTCTGGTTGAAGCCGCCTCGCTCGAGCAGCACAAAGGTGATGACGCCCTCCGGGAACTCGTGAAACACCATGCCGATGGCAGCCAGCAGACCGGTGAAGACACTGACGTTGAACGTGATGGAGAAGATGGCCCCATCAATGAGCGAGTGGAGCCCGATCCCGATCATCGGGATGATGCCCAGGGCACGTTCCCCGCACCCGTATTCGTCACAGAGGTAGAGGTGGACGAAGTGGTTCAGGAGGTAGAGGCCCAGAAATCCGACCAGGACGAACAGGGGCGCTCGCGGGCTCATATCTATCGACTCCGGAATGATGTGCATGAAGGAGACGGTGATCAACACACCGGCCGCGAAGCTGACGAAGTACGCAGAGCGCTCTCTGCTCCAGTCCTGGTACCGGCTGATGACGACGATACCGAGGGTCGTGACGGCGCAGGCCACCACGCTGGTGGCCAGCACCATGGCGAATCTGCTGATGAACACCTCTCACCTCTTCACTGAAGCTGCGATGTCACTCGAGGAAGCTCGCGTGCGCGCTTCCGGACCGTGCCCGGGGCGTCCACGACGCCTGAAAGCATAGCGTATTCAGTTCGATGCAAATGTCAAGCGTCGATCGTCTCGGGATGACCGGGCCGGAACCTTCCCGCGCACGGAATGGCGCTCACTGGCGCAGGTTCTCGGGCCGGACCGCCAGCTCGACGGTCACCTGCTCCCGCTCGCCGCCGCGCAGAATGGTGAGCTCGACGACGTCGCCCGGCTGCTGGAAGGCCACGTGGGCGAGAAGATCGGTGAAGTCCTCGATAGGCTCATCATCCGCTTCGACGACGACGTCCCCCCCGACGGGCACCTCGGTGCCCAGGACCGTCTCCACCCCGGTTGCACCCTGAAGGCCGGCCTCGGCGGCGGGACCGCCCTGGACAAGCTCTACGATGTAGGCGCCCCGTTGTGCCGAAAGGTCGTTGGCCTCCTGGATCAGAAGGTTCACCGGGAGACCGCTCACGCCAAGCCAGGGCCAGGGATAGGCTCCCTCCTCGATCAGGGCCGGGGCCACACGCCGCAGGACGTCGGAGGGAATGGCGAACCCGACGCCGGCGCTGACGCCCGTCCCGCCGGTGGCGATCTGAGCGTTCACCCCTACCACCTCGCCCTCAAGATTCAGCAGAGGCCCGCCGGAGTTGCCAGGATTGATGGCGGCATCGGTCTGAATCGCCCGGGGTATGCGGAAGGGCGTGGCTCCAGAGGGAATGGCGCGCCCCACCGCGCTCACGATGCCCAAGGACATGCTCCCCCCGAGGCTGAACGGGTTCCCGATGGCGACCACCCAGTCGCCCGGCTCCACGGCCCCCGCGGGAGCCAGGGGGAGGGACAGGACATCGTCGGGCATGTCCTCGACTCGGATCACGGCCAGATCGCTGTCCGCGTCCGTCCCCACGGTCTCCGCCCGCACCTCGAACCCCTTGTGGAAGATGACGGTGATGACATTGGCCTCCGCCACCACGTGGTTGTTCGTGACGATGTGCCCTTCCTCATCGAGCACGAAGCCGGACCCGGCACCCTGTCCCGTCATCCCGCCCTGATCTACGTAGACCCGAATGCTGACCACCCCGCGATTGACCCGGTCGTAGAGGGCTGCCAGAGCCCCGTGCTCCATGTTCGGCATCTCCTCTTCAGCGGGCGCCCCCCCGGGCTCGGGAGTAAGGGTGGGAGCCAGCTCCCGCACCTCCCGCGTCACCTCCGACACCGCGGGGGGTTCGGCCTCCTGCTCGACCGGGAACAGCCCGGTGAGGGCCGTGCAGCTAAGAGTCGACGCTGCCATCACCACAGCGGCGATCAGGAGAAGTCTTCTGCGTCTGTCGTTCATTCGTTCACGCTCCATGTTGGCACCTCCTCGCACCCTACCCAACCAGCGGTTGGTCTATCTCCCCTCATAGTACTCCCGGCACTCGGCTTCTCTTCCTCGAACGACCCGTCTGCCCTTCAGCGGCCCCCGGGTCTCAGTGACGACTGTGGCCTGGTCCTCCTCACCATTTCGCTCGTAGTAGAGGACCACCCAGTCGTGCGTCTTGTCCAGATCGTGCGCCCTCTTGGTGTTCGAATAGAGGGCGGTGAAGTCCCAAGCGTCTCGCCGGGTGCGGAAAATGGGGAGCCAGGCCTCCCCCTCCGGATTGAAGCGCTTGTATGTTTATCGCCCCGTGTCGCGGCCGCCGCAAGCAATAACGGCCTGCAGCTGTCGGCGGGTCTGGAAATCCCCCGCGTTGAGCTCACGCCCGAGCGCCCGCTCTAGAGCACGAGGCAAGAGGCAACGCCGGTAGCCAGCACGAGTAGGAGCCCAGGAAGGACAGCTCGCCGCAGCCCCATCGAACCCGTCGCCATGACGAAACCGCCTTTGGCGAGGGTGTTCGACATTGCTCCGACGACGATGGCGCGTGCGCCGGTGGTCAAAGCGAGCCCTCCCATGCCCCCACTCAGCCGGGCGATCGAGAGGGTCATGGCATCGACACCCGGGATAGCGGAGAAGAAGCTGGAGAGATACACGCCGACGCTGCCGGCGTAGAGACTGGCAGCCTTCGAGACCACGAGGACGACGGCGAAGAGAAGCCCAAACTTGAGCGCCGTCCCTAGCTCGAACGGATTGGAGAAATCGATCTCCTCCCTCTCCTCGCTCCTTCCGAGGACGTACAGGTAGGCCCCGTAGAGCAGGCCCACGGCCGACGCGGCGGCAAGGGGGGGCCAGACGACGGCGAGAAGCGGTCTGTTGACCGTCGCCACCTCGATGAGGATACGTATGAACGACATGGTCCAGGCAACGATGATGGCGACGGCGAAGGATCTCTCCAGCTCTTCCTCCTGACTGCGCCTGGCGAAGTTGAGGGTGACCGCCGTGCTGGACACGAGCCCTCCCAGCAACCCGCTGAGGCTTATCCCGTGTCGCGCGCCCACCAGCTTGATCAGCACGTAGCCCAGGAAGCTGATGCCGGAGATGAGCACGACCATGAGCCAGATCTCATGGGGGTTTAGGACGTCAAGGGGCGGCGGGCCGAACTCCTGATTCGGGAGCACGGGCAGGACGATGACGGTGATCACCGCGAACTTGAGAGTGGCGTAGATGTCCTCCCGCGTGATCCGGCGCGCGAAGGCGTGCATCTCCGGCTTCAGTGAGAGCAGGACAGTGGTCGAAACTCCGACAGCCGCCCCGAGGGCCAGATAGCCCCAGTAGCAGAGAGCGCCGGCGGTTACTGCCAGCAGCGTCGCCACCTCGGTGGTAAGCCCAGTCGCCTCGTGGTGCCAGGCGCTGATGAAGTAGGCCATCACGAGCAGAGCACCCATAGGAAGGACGAGCCCGGCAAACCCCCACGGCGAGCCGAGCTCGTCGGCAGCCAGCGCTCCCGCAGCGCCGAGAAGGCTGATCAGGGCAAAGGTACGCACCCCGGCAAACAGCTCTTCCTCGGGCCCGCCGTGGGCGTACTCACGCTGAAGCCCGATGAGCACCCCGATGGCCAGCGCGGCGCCGAACCTACTGAAAAGCTCTACATCCGCCATGGATCTCCTTTCCGCCGGCGCTCAGACCGATGCCACCTTCCGCTCCGCTGCGGGTCGACAGACACAGGACGGCACGTCCCCAATGTCGGAGAGGGTCACGGACGGCCGTAGCGCCCCACCAGGCCGGTGCGGGCGATGGCCCGGTCCTCAATCTCACCGGGGGCGGTGTCAAGCTGACGCCGCCCCCGTCCCTGCGGCACGTTCGATACGGAATCGAGACCTAGTCCTCGCCCACCAAGAATGAGATCTTGGTGTTGACGCGGTACGCCGCGATTTCGTTGTCCTCCACGATTGCCTGGAAGTCCTTTACGTAGATGGATTTGATGTTGCGCACTGTCTTGGACGCCTCATCGAGTGCCTTCTGGACAGCGTGCTCCAAGCCATCCTCGGATTGCGCCAGAACTTCAATGACTTTGACAACAGCCATCGTCCTTACCTCCTCACGTAGACTAACTCTGCTAACTTGGACCTGCGCACGTCTTTGCTGCTGCCCCTCACCACCGCTCTTCCGTTTGTCATCACCTCCTTCGGCCAAGTCGGTTCCCGTGCGCGTCATGCGGGAGCGCCGACCCCGCCTTGCCTTACTTCTGCTGGTGTCGATCCCGTACAGACTACTGGGACTCCTCGGACTCCGACAGCACCCACTGCTCCAGCTGACGAGCAGCAACTCCCCGGCCGCCCAGACCGAAGGCGAGCGCCGCCGCCACAGCGATGGCCCCGAGGATCAGACCAAAAGCTAGATTGACGATCTCGTTGGCCAAGCCCATCTGCCGCAAGGCCATGGCCCCTGCAAACGCTAGGACGGCACCCCGAGTCACCGCGGCGAGAAGACCAGCCTGAGCCACGTCGGCCTCTCGCACGAAGCCGGACGCCAGTCTGGCGAGATAGATCCCGATTCCGAAGATGATCACGCCCAACACGACCTGACCAGCAAAGACAGTGAACTGGCTGACCATGTTAGCGATTTCTTCGAAACCGAGCAAGCTGAACGCCTCAATGGTCGCAAAGAGCATAATGCCCACCAGCACAAGGTACCCGACGACTTGCGACGGCGTTCGCTCACCTTCGGCGGGCTCGCGGCCCAAGCCCAGTCGAGCCAAGATGGTGTTGAAGCCAATTCCAGCAAGGACATTGGCGATCAACCCGGAGACCACCCGGCCCACGACGTAGGAAATGACCAGCACCAGGCCGGCGCCGAAAATGGCCGGCAGTGCGCCCAGGATGCCGTCTAGCAATGTTCGTAGCCGGCTGGGTGACCGCTTCCAGCGCAAGCGCGTTCAGCGCCGCGATCAGGACGGGGATGAGGATCAAGACGTAAATCAGCAGCCCGACGACTCCTGACAATGTCTGCTCACCCAGCACCCCCGAGAGTCCAGTTCGCTCACTCAACCGATCCGCCCCAATGGCCGCGAGCAGATTTGTCACGATCCGCTGCACGATCCGGGCAATGAACCAACCCACTGCCAGGATCAGAGCGGCGCCGAATAGATTCGGCAGATACCCCAGGACCTCGTCCAACATGTCCTGGACCGGCTGGAGCAGCCCCTGCAACGCTAGTGCGTCCAGCACCGCTGGCAGGAAAAGCAGAAACACCAACCAGTACACGGCATTGGCCAGCGTCTCTGCGAGAGAAACCTCTTCTTCCATGCCAGCCTGGGCGCCCAGTCGCTCATCCAGGTTGGTCGCTCCCAGTACGCGAGAGACAAGCATTTTCAAACCAGTCGCCAGAAGCCAAGCCACTTCGAGCGCCAGCAAACCTGTCGCACGCCCTCTTTTACCTCAACTCCCGACAACTTAACCACCGCCCCCCGACAGCGGGAATGGACTCGGAAGACCGAAACTCCACCGCTACTCCTCCGGGGGCAGCTCAGGCCGCTCCAGGGGCGGGGTCTCCGCCCGACCGACGTACACCGTGTCGGTCGCGTGCCCGATGCGGCGTTCCCCATCGTACAGATAGGCGTGAACAACATATTCGCCTTCTCGTTCGGGCGTGATCGCCGTCGCATAGGTGGTCTGCTCACCAGGGGAGAGCTGCAGATTCTCGAGCGCAGCCAACTCCTCGAATGCCCCCTGCGGCTCTTGAGCCCAGAACTCGAGTCGCAAGTCCCCCGTCGGCTCTAGACCCCGGACGATCGCTTCACAGCGTAACTCCTCACCGGGCGACGGGTACGGCTCCGTCAGGGCGAAGACGCTCATCAGCTCGGCCGGGGCCTCGCCGACCTTGATGAGGATGCCGGGAGACTCCCACTGGAAGCGCTCCTCGCCCCTCCAACCCTCGGCAGAGGCGTACACTCGACCGGTCAGGTCAGCGGACACGCGATAGGGAACCTCCTCCTCCTCTCCGGGCACCAGCGACTGGACGTAGTCTCCCTCACCGGCGACGGCGATGCTGTAGTCGTCCATGGAGTGGAGCCGCACACTCAGCCCGGTCAGCGGCTGATCGCCCACGTTACGCAGCCTCAGCGCCAGCCAATGCAGTCCCCGATCCAACTCGCGGGGAGATACCTCGTACTGAATCGGACGTCTGGTCGCCATTCCTGATCCTCCTTCCTCAATACACTATACGAAGCTTCGTTCCCGACTCCTTCTCGTGCGCGGCATCTGAGGATCTGCCACTTGCCTTACGCAGAAACCAAGATTTCTTTCAGACGACTGGTGATCTCCAGCCCTTCCTGGTAGGGACGCTGCCACATGTTACGGCCAAAAATAAACCCCGTGGCCCCGCTGTCCACGCAGATCCGAGCTTTCGTCAACAAGTCCTCGTCGCTCACCTTGCTCCCGCCGGAGAATAACACCATCGTCCTCCCCGCCGAAGCGACTACCTTCTCCACCGCCCGCCGGTAGGCCTCATTCTCGTCCAGATCCTTCCACGCTTCGTAAAGCTCGCGGTAAGGCTGCGGGCTATTCTCGTTTCGCGGATCTCTGAATCCCGGCACGTTCAGCTTCACTACATCCGCCCCTAGCTCATTGGCCAGTCGCGCGGCGTAGTCCACGGCGTAAATGCTGTCGGGGCCGCCCTGTCTCTCAATCGCCTCTCCTCGCGGATAGCTCCAGATAATCAGAGGCATCCCATACTGCTGGCACTGGGCTCGAACCCGCATCAGTTGAACGAAATCCTCGTCCTGCCGCGGTGAGCCGACGTAAAGCGTATACCCCACACCATCCGCCCCCAACCTGACCGCCTCTTCGACCGTCGCGTCCTGCGCAGACAGGGGGCGATTCCCGGGCGGGATATGAGGTCGTCCGTTGATTTTGAGAATCAACGGGACCTCGCCCGCGTAGTCGCGCATATACTTTTGCGCCAGCCCGATGTGGAAGACGACTCCTGAGTAGCCTCCCTCTTTTGCCAATCGACATTGATACTCAGGATCACCACTCGGTGGGTTAGGAAAGAAGTCGACCGGTCCGTGTTCCACGCCGTGGTCGATCGGCAAGAGCAATAGGGTACCGTCGCCCGGGCCGTGCTCATACAGCATACGGTGCAACCGTACGCGCTTTCCCAGGCCGACGTTCAAATCATCGATCGGATTCTTTTTGCGAGCTGGTGTTCTACTTCTAGTCATCCTTGCCCCCTCGAATCTATGATACCGTCTTCCCTGTCAGGCGAACCGCCGGGCAGAGCCCGTGACCTTGTTATCGAATCAACAGAACTGGAGCCCGCGTCTCGTCGAGGAAATCGAGTACTGCCTTACCCCCGAGCGCCTCAGCACCGGCCGGCAGGATAAGCATCCCGCGCTCCTCATGAGCCACCAGATAGGCAAGCCGAGAGACGCTGGCCTCGGTCAGAGTCTGGAAGCTCACCTCCAGTTCAGCGTCGGCCAGACGCCGCCGGACGGCTTCCTCCAGGCGGGATGCCTCTTCAGGGTCATCGGCTAACAGAAAGACCATCAAGTGCCCATCGACGTCCGCCGCCAGCTCCGCCGCCGTGGCGACGGCCTTCTCGCCCAGCCGCGTGCCGTCGTAGACGACACGCATGGGGAGTTCCACGTGCGTTTCGGCTATGAGGACCAGCGTGGAGGCAGCCACATGGCTCAGCACGTCGCGGACGGCGGCCCCGAGGCGCTCGGTCTCAAACGGCGACCAGGCGCCCTTGCCCAGGATGACCATGTCCGCCTCGGCAGCCGCCTTCAGTACCTCCCGCGGGACTGGACCTCGTACCTCTCGGAACGTGCAGCGGGTGGCGATGCTTCGGGTGGCGATCCTGAAGCGGCGCCGCACGGTGCCCGCCTGGACCCGCAGCTGTCGCGATAGTTGCTGGGTCTCCACCCGGCGACAGCTCGCGCTAAAGAAGCCCACCTCCCGACCGAAGGGGAGGTCGGCCAGGCGCCGGACGTTGATGTCCTCGACGAACAGCCCGACCAGCTCGGCACCCAGACGGGAAGCCATCCGCGCCGCAGCCTCCAACGCCGCCAGGCTATGGGCCGAGGGGTCGAGCGCCACGACGATACGTTCTATCCCGTGGCCGCCCTCCCAGTCCCCACCATTGGAAACTCTGTTCCTCCGGTCGGCCGGGTCTTCGTCCCTCGTGGCGCTGGCAGTCATAACGCATCTTCCTCCTCGGCACCGCCGCCGAACTCCGATCGTTTCTCGGCAAGCTCTGCCAGGCGCCGCTCAACCTTCGCATTGATGGTACCTTCGGGATACCTACCATCGGGGCCGCGCTCGCCGGCAGGGACGCCCGTCAGGATCTCGATCCCCTCATCCACCGTCTGGGCAGGATAGATGTGGAAGCTCCCTTCTGCCACAGCCTTGACGACGTCCCGGCGTAACATAAGATTCTTGACGTTGCTCGCAGGAATGATGACGCCCTGATCGCCGGTCAGGCCGCGCGCCCTGCAGATATCGAAGAAGCCCTCGATCTTCTGGTTGACGCCCCCAATCGCCTGGACCTGACCGCGCTGGTTGACCGAGCCAGTGACGGCGATCGACTGCCGGATGGGCATCCCGGCGAGGGAAGAGAGAAGCGCGTAAAGTTCGGCCGACGACGCGCTGTCCCCCTCGATCTGGCTGTAGGATTGCTCGAACACCAGGCTGGCTGAAAGCGAGAGGGGCTTATCCTCCGCGTACCGGGCGCCCAGGAATCCGGCCAGGATGAGAACCCCCTTGGAGTGGATCGGCCCGCCGAGCTCGACCTCGCGCTCGATATCGACGACCTCGCCCTTGCCCATCCGCGTTCGCGCCGTGATGCGGGTGGGACGACCGAACATGAAGTCGCCCAGCGGGATAATCGAAAGTCCGTTGATCTGCCCAATTTCCCCGCCCTCGCTGTCGATGAGGACTGTGTCCCGCAGGATCGCCTCTTCCATCCGCTCGCGGAGTCGGTCGGACCGGTAGATCTGGGCATCGATGGCCCGCTGCACGTCGTCGGCGGTGACGACGCTGTCTCCGTTCTCCTTCGCCCAGTGGTTGGCCTCGCGGAGTAGGTCACCCAGCTTCTCGCCCTTGGTGGTCAACTTCTCCGAGTCACCCACCATCCGGGCGCTGTGCTCGATCAGCCGTGCCACTGCCCCGCGGTCGAAAGGCTGGAGCCCCGCCTCGCGGACCATGGTGCCGATCAATCTCGCATAGAGCTGCTGATTCTCCTCGTCGCGATCCATCTCCTCGTGGAAGTCGGCCTGCACCTTGAAGAGGTCGGCGAAGTCGGGGTCGAACTGCGTCAGCAAGTAGTAGATGAGGCGATTTCCGTATAGACCTACCTTGACGTCGAGCGGGACTGGCTCGGGCTCCAAGGAAACGGTGCTGATCAAGCTCAGCTGCCGGCCCAGCGACTCGATCCGGATCTGCCCGGCGTCCATGGCGCGCTTGAGCGCCTCGTAGGCATACGCCTCCGTGAGCACTTTGCGCGCGTCGAGCAACAGGTAGCCTCCATTGGCCCGGTGCAAAGCGCCGGCCTTGATGAGATGGAAGTCAGTCGTGAGAGCGCCCATACGAGCCATGTGCTCAATGCGCCCGATCAGGTTCTGGTAGGTGGGGTTGTCCTCATAGATCACGGAGGCGTGCTCGGACTCGCTATTGTCGACGATGACGTTCACCTTGTAGCGTCGCATGAGCGCCTCTTGCACCATAGCCTGAGGGCCTTCCCCGCCCCCCCCTTGCAGCATCTGCTGCAGCTGTTGCTGGGTGCCCTGCTGCCCGCCCTGCTGCGGCAGAAAGCTCTCCGCGTTCTCTACCACATCGTCTTGCACAGCGTCAAGGTGCTCCACCACCTCGGGGTAATCCGAGTACTTCTCGCGCAGCTCGTCGATCAGGCCTCCGATGGCCAGATTGGCCATCTCCCGATTCAGCTCGTTCAGCCGCTCGCGCATCTCGCGCTGCCACCCCGGCACCTGGCGGAGGATCTCCTGCAGTTCCTCCTGCATCTCCTCCACCTTGGCCTGAAGTTGCTCTTGCTCAGTCTCCGAGAGCTCCTGGATCTCCTCGGGGGACAGGACCTCGCCCTCCCGTACCGGGGCCACGGCAAGTCCAGCCGGGGTGCGGATGAGCCTGACGTTCTCCTCCCGCGCGCGCTGCTGGAGCTCCTCAAAGGCTTGCTGCTGGTTGTCCCTGAAACCTTCCATCACCGATTGGCGCCGCGATTGATACTCCTCGCTCTCAAAGGCTGCAGAGAGCGCCGTATCGAACTGCTCCACCAGCTCGTCCATATCGTCGCGAAACGCGACCCCCGTGCCGGCCGGGAGCCCGATAGCGTGAGGTCTGTGGTCGTCCTCGAAGTTGTTCACATAGCACCAGTCGGAGGGGGCTGGCTCGTCCCTGGCCCGCTCCTCGAAGAAGCGCCGCATGAGGGACTGCTTCCCGATCCCAGGGGGTCCCATGGCATAGATGTTGAACCCCTTCTCCTCGATACCCATGCCGAAACGCATCGCCTCGACTGCCCGGGGCTGGCCGATGACGTCCGTCAGGTCCTCGACCTCCTCCGTGGTCTCGAAGGGGAGTTCTTCCGGGTCGACATGCTGATAGAGCTTGCTTGAATCGAGCGGTGTTGGTCCATCTCTCATTGGAATCTCTCCTTGGTCTTACTTCCCAGTTGGTGCGACGGCCCTGCTACGGAGTGCACAGCGATTCCCCGGCCGCAGATCGTGGCCACCCACATGGAAGCCGCTACGTCGTGATGCTCAGGTAGTCGGTCTCATGACCAATCCGCCGCGTCTCATCGAACAAGTAGGCGTGAATCACGTAGATCCCCTCTTGCTCGGGGACGAACTCATCGGACTTGTACGTCGCCACCTCGCCGGGGCTCAGCAATTCCGTAGCAGTCTTGTCCACGGATATCGATTCCCCACTGGGGCTCTCCACCCAGAACTCGAGGATCAGGCCACTGGACGTGGTCAGGCCGCGCAAGGTTGCCTCGATGGTGACGGGCTCTCCCAGACGCGGGTGAGGCTCTGACAGGACAAAGACGCTAACCAGCTCGGCCACCTCATCGCCCACCGTGATTCGCCGGGAGGGCGACTCCCAGTGGAAGGGCTCCCCATCCCAGCGCCCGTCGACGGATATGTAGGTCCCGCCCGACCGCCGAGCAGCCAACTGATAGTGGAGCTGTTCCTCCTCATCGGCCGCCAGCGACGAAACAAACTCGGCCTCCCCCAGAACCCGGATGGCGTAGGTATCCAGGCTGTTCAGCCGGACGTTCAGCCCGGTCAGAGGGTCCTCGCTGATGTTCTTCAGGGTCACGGCCAGCCACGATCGGCCAGCCGGTATACTCTTCGGACTGATCTGGTAGTGTATTGGAAACTTGGCTGCCATTTCTCCCTCTCCAGTCTGCACGTCATTGGCAAGGACTTGCCACGTTGTGTTTCGATCACACGAACCAGGGCGCGGGCCTCAGACTACGTATAGTCCTCTTTCGGAGCAGATCCAACAAGGCTCCGACCGGAATGACCAGATCCTCGCTTTTTCTCTGGATCGGGCGATCCAAATCGAGCGAGGTCTGGATCTACCTGGTCTGGCCTACGCCTCCCGCACATACACGTACTCCACCTCGCGTCCTATTCGGCGGACGCCATCGTAGAGATACGCGTAGATCGTATAGAGGCCATCCTCCTCGGGGGCGATCTCGGCGGAATAGGTTGCCTCCTCGCCCGGGCTGAGGGCCTTGGTCTCCACGATGGCCAGCTCCTCAAACTCGCCACCAGGCATGTCGGCCCAGAACTCGAGCTTGAGCCCATCGCTCTGGCTCAAACCGCGAATTGTGGCCTCGCAGCGTATCTGCTCTCCGACGACGGAGTACGGCTCCGTCATTGCGAAAAGGCTGACCAGCTCTGCCACCTCCGCACCGACAGTCACCGGCATGCCGGGGGACTCCCAGTGGAACCGTTCCCCATCCTCCCAACCGTCGATGGTGATATAGAGACTCCCCGTCCTGTTCGCCGATACCTGAAAGGGAAGCTCTCGCCTCTCGTCCGGTTTCAGGACAGAGATGTAGCTTCCGGTCCCCAACACACTGATGCTGTATGCGTCGAGCGAGTTCAGACTCACGTCCAGACCCGTCAGGTCCTGAGTGCCGATATTCTTCAGGCTCAACGTCACCCAGTGCCTCCCCGCGTCGACGCTCTTCGGGGTGAATTCATACTCAAGCGGATACTTAATCGCCATAGTGCCTCCTCTCCTTGGGTTACCTGTCAGCCAACTCTGTCTTCGCACGGACCGCGCCCTGGTTCATGTGATCGACCATCGGTCACTCGAACGGCCCTATAGGCTCAGTCCTGTCCCGGGCATAGCTCAGGGAATGAGCTCAAACCTTGATGTCCGTCTCCCCTTCACTACCGGCCTCGAACAGGGGCGTGTAGGTCTCCGGGAGCTGGGCACGAACATCCTCCAGCTCCCCGGTCGCGACGGCCTGCTGAAGTACCGCGATGACGGCACGCGCGTGATGGGCTGCGTCCGGCGGGTCAGCGGTCTCCTTGGCCGCCACCCGGAGAAAGAAATCATCTACCGAGAAGGGCTCGGTCGTTCCTACGTCTCGCAGGAAGGACCCGAGCTCCGGAGGCAACTGTGCTGCTAAATCGTCAGCCTCCTCGGGGGTAATACGCTCGGCGAGGGTCTCCAGGGTAGCCTGAATGGCCCGCACCGCGTCACCACGAGACGGGAGTCGAGCTCGATTGTGCACCTGTCCGACGAACTCATCATATTGCATGGTGTCCTCCTGCGCGCTGCATACCTTCTTAATCGGCCTCCAGCTGTGCCAATGGCATTTTTAATTGTATTTTACCACATAATGCGGGCCGCTAGGTACGAGATAGGTGGGAGTTCCCTTTGGCCTGCGTTGGAAATAGTTGGAATTGCGTTGGCGGCCGTGGGTTGTCATCCAGCAGGAGCCGACGTGTGTTTCGTTACTGGATTGTCATTCAGCATAGGCGAGTGAATCGTTTCTAGAAATGCAGACACAGGCCGTCCAACCAAACTCCAACCTTTCCCAACGAAGTCCAACCGAAACGCCAACCCATCCCGACCCATGGTCCCCTGGAAGTATGGTAACATATTCCCAGAGTCGCGTTGCGTTTCATAGCCCATAAGGAGGTGAAGGAACCCGAGCTGAGTGAATGGCCCGCGACATTCCAGCACCGAGCTGGGCCCTGGGGAACCAGGGTTGGGCTCGGATACGCAGGGAAATCGAGAAGAGCAATTTGAAGGAGGACAAGCAATGCTAAAGAGAACAATGAGAGCGACGACTGGGATCGTTGTCGTGCTACTGATCGTTACCGCCATGGTGGGCGCTTCGTGTGCTCCGCCGGAGGAGCTGCCGGAGCCAGAAGAGCCGATTGAAGAGCCTACTGAGGAACCGATTGAAGAACCTACTGAGGAACCGGTTGAAGAGCCTACTGAGGAACCGACCGAGGAACCCACAGAAGAGCCAGAGAAGCCCCTGGAAGGCGAAACCGTCAGCGTCATTGCCGTGTGGGGCGGCGATGAGCAAGAGAGCTTTATGGCCATGGTCGAGCCCTGGGAGGAAGAGACCGGGGCCACCGTCGAATACGAGGGCACCCGCGACCTGAACGCCGTGCTGGCTACCCGCGTCGAGGGCGGCAACCCGCCCGACATCGCCGGCCTACCAGGCCCAGCGGTGCTCCAGCAGTACGCCGCGGAAGGCGATCTCGTGGACCTAAGCACCTTCATGGACATGGACGCCTTGCGCGAAGCTTATGACGAGTCCTGGCTGGAGTTGGCTAGTCACGAGGGCGGCCTGTATGGGCTGTTCACGAAGGCGGCGGTCAAGAGCCTCGTCTGGTACAGCCCACCGGAATTTGAGGAGGCCGGGTACGAGATCCCCGAGTCGTGGGACGCCATGATGTCGCTCTCCGATCAGATCGTCGAAGACGGCAACACGCCCTGGTGCATCGGGCTGGAGAGCGGAGCGGCCAGCGGCTGGCCGGGCACCGACTGGATTGAGGACATTATGCTGCGCACCGCTGGCCCCGATGTCTACGACCAGTGGCGCAGGCACGAGATCCCCTGGACCGACCCCGCGGTCAAAAACGCCTGGGAAACGTGGGGCCAGATCGTGACCAACGACGACTACGTCAACGGCGGCACGACGGGTGTGCTGGCGACCGAATTCAGCGAATCGGTCTATCCCATGTTCGCAGATCCGCCAGGCTGCTACATGCACCGACAGGCCACGTTCATTGAGGGGTTCATCACGGATCAGTTCCCCGATCTCGAGGCACGGGAGGACTACGACTACTTCGGCTTCCCGCCCATCGACGAGGAGTACGGCACCCCGGTGCTGAGCGCAGGGGACCTATTCGGCATGTTCAACGACACGCCGGCGGCTCGATCGCTGGTGGAGTGGCTGGCCTCGGCGGAGGCACAGACGATCTGGGCGGAGCGCGGCGGCTTCATCTCGCCCAACAGGAACGTCAGCGCGGACGTGTATCCGGATCCGCTCATTAGTCAAGCCGCTGAACTGCTGACCACTGCGGACGTAGTACGCTTCGACGCTTCCGACCTGATGCCGTCCGCGGTCAACGACGCCTTCTGGGCCGGCGTGCTCAAGTACATCGAGAACCCTGACAATCTGGACCAGATTCTTGAGGACATCGAGGCGACCGCACAAGAAGCTTACGAGTAGACTGCCATAAGATCAATCTGGCTGTGCTCTAGTCGGGGCACCCCACTGGATCCGTGGGGTGCCCCAGACCCAGCGAAGACGGTACAAGGAGGATCATCGTGCTGCAGAAAAGGGGAGGCATTCGTCCCTGGCTGTATATCGGGCCAGCGTTGCTGCTTCTAGTCGCTTTTCTGGTCTACCCATCGCTCGACACGTTTCGCCGCAGCCTGATGGACGCCAGATCGGAGGAGTTTGTGGGGCTACGGAACTACGAATTCGCCTTCACCGCCGAAGAGATGCGGATTTCGTTCAGAAACAACCTCACGTGGCTCATCCTGTTCACGATATTCACGGTGGCGGGCGGTTTGGTGATTGCCGTGTTGGTGGACAAAGTGAAGTATGAGTCGCTGGCCAAGGCGCTAGTCTTCCTGCCCCAGGCGATCTCCTTCGTAGGGGCGGGCGTCATCTGGAAGTTCATCTATGACTATAATCCCAACGTGGGCCTGTTGAACGCTATCCTGACGACCCTCTTCCCAGATATGGACCGGATCGGCTGGCTCGTCAACTCCGACATAGCGACCTACGCGCTGATCGCGACCGGTATCTGGATCTGGACTGGTTTCGCGATGACCATCCTCTCGGCGGCGGTCAAAGGTATCCCGGATGAGATCATCGACGCGGCACGCATGGACGGAGCCAGTGGCTGGCAGATCTTCTGGCAGGTGACAATTCCCATGATCAGCTCGACGATCGCGGTCGTGGCAACGACGATGGTCATCAACGTGCTGAAGGTCTTCGACCTGGTTTACGTTATGACAGCGGGGCGATACAGGACGAACGTGATTGCGAACCAGATGTACAAAGAGCTCTACACCAACCGGCAAAATGGTCGAGCCAGCGCGATATCGGTGATTCTGCTGGCCGTGATCGTACCCGTCATGCTGGTCAACATTCGTCGGTTCCAGATACAGGAGGAGAGACGGTGAAGCAGAAAGCCTCCAATGCTCTATCCAGTTTCCCGGTGCACGTCGCCGTCGTTACCATCGCGTTCATCTGGACCTTGCCGTCGATGGGCGTGCTCATCAACTCCCTCCGCCCTCCGCAGGCAATCAAGTCGAGCGGGTGGTGGAGCGTATTTAGGACCCCGTTCGATTTCACGCAGTGGACGCTTGAGAACTACGAGACGGTTCTATCCACGGAGGGACTGGCGCGGTCCTTCCGCAACAGCCTGATGATCTCCATTCCGGCCACGATCCTGCCGATTCTGATCGCTGCCTTCGCGGCCTACGCGTTCGCGTGGATGAAGTTCCGGGGACGGCAGGTCGTGTTCGCGATCGTGGTGGGATTGCTGGTGGTCCCCTTGCAGATGACGTTCGTTCCCGTCTACTCGATGTTCACCAGACTGGGGCTGACCGGGACCTTCGTCGCCATCTGGCTCGCGCATACGGGCTACGGGCTGCCGTTTGCCATCTATTTGCTGCGCAATTTCTTTGGATCGCTACCGAAGGACCTGTTTGAGTCGGCCTTCCTGGACGGTGCCTCGTACGTGACCGCCTTCTTCCGGCTGGCCCTGCCGCTTTCGGTGCCGGCGCTCGCTTCTCTGGCCATCTTCCAGTTCCTGTGGGTGTGGAACGATCTGTTGGTGGCGTTGATCTACCTGGGCGGACACCCCAGCGTGGCGCCGCTGACGGTACGCGTGGCGGGTCTGGTGAACTCGCTCGGGGCTGATTGGCACCTGCTTCCGGCGGCGGCGTTCATCTCGATGATCCTGCCCCTGATCGTCTTCTTCTCCATGCAGCGATACTTCGTGCGCGGCATCCTGGCTGGCTCGGTGAAAGGGTAGGCCCGGACCTTGACGATCCAGGCCAAGCAGCAACCCTTGGTCCCAGAGGTAGCAGGCTGACAGCCGAGCTCAGGGCCTCTTACCCTGATCTATCCAGCGCCGGAACACTTCGACTTGCCCTGCGGGCCAGGGCTCGTCGCAGGGCATCGTCCCATCGTCGAGGCGGGCATAGATCGACTCAGCACGATCCCGGACGTCCTCGTAGTGCGACAGATCGAAGCCCGAGACCCTCTTCATCTCCTCCACATCCTTCTCACGGAACCAGGGACGGATGTCCTTCTCGAAGCTCAAGGCCGGTCCGGCCGGGTCCTCACGGGGCGCCTCCCTGCCTCCGACCACCATTTCGAGGCTCACAGCCTCGTCGCGGAGCTGCTCCGCAACCTGGTCAAGCGTCGGTCGGGCCTTGACCAGATCCTGCATGGGGCCCCGTTCGGAGGAGGGGCGGGCCATGGAGAGCACCCCGACCAGGCGATCCTGGTCGAAGTAGTAGTAGGCGAAGCTCCCCTGCTCCAGAGAGCCGCGCAGGACGGTCCGGTCCCACGACGACAGATTGCCCCACACCTCGAAGCTGAGGTCGAAGAGGTCAGAGAAGAAGTAGGGCAAGGCTGCGTAGGCCTTCTCCTCTCCAGCCATGTTTCGTCCCGCGCGCCTCCCCTGGCGCCGGGCGACGTCCCAGTGCTCGACGCGCAGCCTCTCGTCGAAGGTGGGATCGGGCCAGGCAGCGATGTCGCCCGCCGCGTAGATGTTGGGATCGCTGGTGCGCAGATATTGATCCACGATCAGGGCACCCTGTTCGTTTCGCTCCAGGCCCGCGTCGTCCGCCAGCTCCGTGTTGAGCCTGATGCCGACCCCCATCACCACCAGGTCGACGTCGACGGCCCGGCCGTTGTTGAGCGCCGCCCGCTCCACCTCCCCGTCGCCGTGGAGCCCTTCGGAAACGATGTTGGGGAAAACGTCGATTCCCTCGTCCCGGAAGACGGCGAACAACAGGTTGCTCACCTCCACGGGCACGATGCGCTCCAGCAGCCGCGACTCGGGGAAGATCATGGTCACCTGAGTGCCCAGCTGTCGAAGCGACGCCGCCACCTCCGAGCCGATGAAGCTCCCCCCCATGACCAACGCGTGGGCGCCATCCCCCGCGGCGCGGCGGATGGCGTCGGAGTCCTCGATGGTCCGCAAGGTGAAGACGTTCTTCAGATCGGCGCCGGGGATGGGAAGGCGCCAGGCACGCCCTCCGGTCGCCAACAACAGCCTCTCATAGGTCAGGGTTCGACCATCGTCGAGGGTCACCGTGCGACCGTCGGGGTCGAGCCTGGTGGCGCGCACGCCGGTCAGGACGTCGACATCCCGATCGACATACGTATCCGCGGCCTCTACGTAGACGCGATCCAGGCCCACCTCCCCTCGCAGATACTCCTTCGACAGCGGAGGGCGCTCATACGGCAGGTGCGGCTCCTGTGTCACCAGGGCCACAGATCCCTGCGGGTCGACCTGGCGGATTCCGTCGACGGCCCTCCCGCCGGCCAGGCCGCCACCGATAATCAAGTACTTGTAGGATTCCATTTCGTCGTTCTCCTTCCTGGTGTTGATGCTCTTGCTCTGTTCCGGTAGACTAGTGCCACTTGCGGGCCAGGGCGCGGTTCACAGCGTTCTTGATGTCGCGCGGCATCAGGCCGTACGTCTCCAACAGCTCCTAAGGCGTGTCCACAGGAGCTGACCCGCTTCTGCTCGTAGAGCTCCCCGAGCGCAATGCGGGCCTCCTCCAATCGGTTTGTCGTTCGCTACACATCCTGCCCGACCACGTATATGTGCATCAGATTGGTCGTTCCCGGCTGGGAGCGGGCCGCTCCCGCAGTGATCACCAACGTGTCGCCCTCCTTGACCAGATCTTGGGCTCGCGCGGCGTCCACAGCATGCTTGATCATCTCGTCCGAGTTGTCCGCCCGGGGCGCGAGGAGCGGGATGACGCCCCAATGGATCATGAGGCGGCGCTGCACACGAGGATCCGGCGTCACGGCCACGATACAGGCCTGCGGTCGATAGCGCGACATGATACGCGCAGTGTAGCCGGAAACGGTGGGTGTGATGAGGGCAGCCGCGTTGAGATCCCGCGCCGCCTCTCTCGCCGCTCGACCGACGGCGTTAGCGATGGAGCGGCGCACCTCCTCCTTCGACGGGCGGAAGGGGCGCGCAGAGGGGCGGGGCCGGGTGGCCTCCACCTCTTCGATGATGCGCCTCATAGTGCGCACCGACTCCACCGGGTAGCTGCCGATGGTCGTCTCGCCGGAGAGCATCACGGCGTCGGTGCCGTCGAGAATGGCGTTGGCCACGTCGGAGGCCTCCGCCCGGGTGGGGCGCGGATTCTGGATCATGGACTCGAGCATCTGAGTGGCGGTCACCACGGGGATGCCCGCCTCGTTGCAGGCCTCGATGATGCGCTTCTGAGCCATCGGGACCTCCTCCGGCGGGATCTCGATCCCCAGATCTCCGCGGGCCACCATGACTGCGTCGGCGGCCTCGATGATGGCATCTAGGTTATCGAGCGCCTGGGGCTTCTCGATCTTGGCCATCACAGGGACTGATTTGCCCTGCGGCAGGAGCTCTCGAATCAGCTCCTTGAGCTCGTAGATCCCCTCAGCCGAACGGACGAAAGAAAGGGCGATCCAGTCGATCTCCCATTCGAGGGCGTGGGCTAGGTCGTGACGATCCTTCTCGGTGATGTTGGGCAGGTCCGCCGCCACGGCAGGCAGGTTGATGCCCTTGTTGCTGGTGAGCACACCACCAACGCGCACCCGACAGTGGACCTCCCTGGGGGTGGTGGAGATGACCTCGAGTTCCAACGTGCCGTCGGCAAGAAGAATCGAGTCACCCGGCTCAACGATCTGGGGCAGCTGCTCGTTCTGGACCGGAATGGCGGTCGCAGAGCGACCGACCTCATCGTCGGTGACGAGGGTCGCCTGTTCCCCCTCCTCGAGGGTGATCCCCGACTCGACCACCTCGCCCACGCGGAGCTTGGGGCCCTGCAGATCGACCTGGATCGCCACGGGGCGACCGACCTCCTCCGCGGCAGCGCGGATCCGACGCACGTTCTGCCGGTGGGTGTCCGGGTCGCCGTGAGAGAAGTTAAGCCGCGCGACGTCCACGCCCTCTCGAATCAACCGGCGCAGGGTCTCGGGATCCCGGCTGGCGGGTCCGATGGTGGCGACGATCTTGGTCCTGGGCCTAATGCTCACCTCCTTGGTCACAGCTTGGCACTATCTTAGACGCACTCAGCGACCGCCAGCGACCGAGCAAGCACGCCCCCGGGGGCGGTCGATCCCGCTACCCGGGTGGAACGATGCGGTAGACACGGCCGGTACCGGACAGGGGGCCGGAGTCCCCAGACGTGAGCAGGTAGAGCTCATTCTGGGCATCCTGGCCAAGCGCAAGAAGGAAGGCGCCGAGGCGTCCGTCGTCGCTGGTGGCGATTCGCAGCTCATCGAACGACCACAGGGAGCCCTCCGCATCCGACGGGGCAGCGACGAACAGGCTGCCGTCGCCCGCGGAGAAGCTCCGGCTCCAGTCCCCAAAGACATAGCGTCCATGGAAGCCGGACAGCGCCTCGCCGCGGTAGACGTATCCGCCGACCACGGCCAGCCCGAGGCCGCCGGGGACGTTGACGTTCCCGTACTCGATGACGGGGTCGATCAGCGGGGTCCCATCGGGCTCCGTATCTGGGCACTGCTCCGGGGGCTGGTTCGGCGTGGCCGGACTGAAGCAGTGGGTCCCCTCCTTGACGTTCCAGCCGTAGTTGCCACCACTGGTGGCGATGTTCACTTCCTCCCAGAGATTCTGCCCCACGTCAGCGACGAACAGCCGGTGGTCGCCTCCAGCGTCGAAGGCAAAACGGTAGGGGTTGCGGAACCCATAGGCCCAGACCTCGTCCAGGCCCTCGTGCCCCACAAGAGGATTGTCCTCCGGGACCGCATACGAACCCTCACCGTCCACGTCGATGCGCAGGATGGCGCCGAGCAGGGTGTCGGTCACGTTCTGACCGTTTCCGCCGCGGTTCGGCTCGTGCCAATCGTCAACGTGCCCGGTGCCCACATCGTTGGCACCGCCCCCATCGCCGAGGGCGACGTAGAGATAGCCGTCCGGACCGAAGGCGACCTTCCCTCCGTTGTGGTTCGACTGTGGTTGATCGACCTGGAGCAGCACCTGCTCAGAGCCCGGGTCGGCGAGGTCGTCATTGCCCTCCGACACGGTGAACCGCGACAGGTGGCTGGTGTGGTTCCATCCCTGGGGTGCGCCAGGCCTCAGAGGTGCGCTGTAGTAGACGTAGAAGAACCCGTTCTGCCGGTAGTCCGGATGGAAGGCGAGTCCCAACAGACCGCGCTCGTCATAGCCGGACTGGAGCCCGACCATTCGGTCGCGGAGGTCGAGGAAGGGTTCGTCAAGCAGCTGACCGTCGGGGGTCAGGACGTGTATCCGCCCCACCTGATCGACGATGAAGAGCTTGTTGCTTCCGTCTCCCGCCGGCATCAAGTCGACCGGGGCGCTCAGCCCCTCGGCGACGAGCTCGAGCCCGATCACAGGCTCCAGCCTCTCAACGGTGGCGGCGGGCTGGGGAGCCGCCGGAGGCGTGGCGGTCGGTCGTCCCGCAGCGGGTTCGGTGGCCGTCGCCGTGATCGGCTGCGATCGAGTCTCCGTCGGAACGTGGATGGGCTCCTGAGTCTCCGCCCCTGGTGGTTCCTGGGTGGGCGTGGCTGGAGCGGCGCACGCCACCAGACCAACAAGGAGCAAGGTCAAAGTAGGAATTCTGAATGGTCTCATGTCATCATCCTAGCAGGGAGCTCGGCGATCCCTCAATCGATGCGGGCGTTATCGGCTGACAGAGCACAACGTCGACGGGCAGCCCCCGCATCGATCGTCTCTCGGTCTCCACGACCTCGAACCCCGCCCCCTCCATCACCTCCGCGACCGGGATCGGTCGGCAGTCGACGTACTTCGGCATGCGATGGTGCACCCATTCGTACAGGCGCACGGGCAGCCCTCCCCCTTCTCGCTTCGCCAGGCTGACGACGCACACACGTCCTCCCGCCTGGAGAACACGCTGACACTCGTCGAGCACCCTGGGCATCCGGGGTGTGTCGAAGAGCTCCAGGGTGAAGCTCATGAAAACCCCGTCCGCGAACCCATCCCGAAAGGGCAGTTGGGCGCCATCGCCGCAGGTCGGCCCTGCCTGATGGTGCAGCTCGGCCTCCTCCAACTTCCCCGCGGCCAGCCGGGCCATCTCCTCGGAGATGTCGACGCCGCAGACCTGGCCGGACTCCCCCACCGCTCGCGCCAGAGAGGTCAGGCCGTGGCCGGTGCCGAAGCCGATCTCCAGGATAATCTCTCCCGGCTTAGCGTTCAGCGTCCGCAACCCGGCATCGCGGTGCTTCCGCTCGCTGGGGCCGGCCAGGAGGTCGTACCAGGTGCTCATCCGGTCGTATGCCGATCGCGCCTCCTCCTTGGAGCGCCGCACCCGGGTCACAGGGGGGAGGGTGTTCAAGGGGTCGTCAGCCATGGTCACATCACTCGTGCACGTTCACCAGCGTCCCGACGTCGGCGAAATCAAACAACCACCCGGCCTCCGACATGGGCAGATCCACGCAGCAGGGGACTCTGGGGCTAGAGCGCAGCCACTCCCCGTGACACCCAGAATGACGGTGCTCACGATGAGCAGACGCCAACCCGGGCCAAGGCCCCTATGGGTCAAGCCAGAAAGCATGACTCAGGCGGTCCTCCGTGCATGCGCCTAGCGCAAAGTGGGCGGCACGTAGTCGGAGAAGCTCTCGATGTGATCCCAGTAGGCGTTGTACCCGATGAGGGCCCAGATGGCGGCAGCCGCCAGAAGCACGAGCGCGCCGATAGTCCGCAGCGTCCTGCTCGTTCTGAGGCTGACCAGGGGCTGGAGCAGACAGCAGAGCCAGGCGAGCATTCCACCCAGCCCAGACAGAACGTAGCCGAGGCCAGCCACGACGGGGCTCCTGGTCAGTCCCAGGTCCATCACACGCAGACCGAGGACCACGGCAACCAGCCCGGCGAAGAAGGCGTAGATGGCAACGGTGGCCATCTCCCAGTCATTCCAGAGGGCGAGCGCCGCTCCCAGGAAAAGGGTTCCAAACAGAACGCTCGGCTCCCCAAACAGGATGTTGTGGCTGCCGGGCAAGGGCCAGTTTAGGCTCATGTGGAGCCCGGTGGTGACGCCGATGAACCCGGTGATGGCGAAGCCAGCGACCCAGGGCTTCTTATTCTCAGCGACCACCCCCTGGTAGACGTAATGGGCGAGAACCACCAGCCCGGCCGTCATGTTGATCAGCATCAGTGTGAGATAGTCGATCACGGTGAACCTCCCGTTCTATGACAAGTTGATGTCGTCTGTGGTGCGGACCACGTCGCCGGGATAGAGCCAGGAGACGAGGCGCAGGGTCATGGCCTGGCCGAAGTTCGTCAGCGCGCCGACGCCATCCGCCGGCATCACCAGGCGGAAGAAGCGCAGCCCGGCGGATGCGGCGGTGTGGAGCACGCAGATGTTCGAGACGGTCCCCACGATCACCACGGAGTCGACGTCCCACACGCGGCTCAGGTAATGCTCGAGCTCGGTGCCGTAGAAGCCGTCGTAGCGCGTCTTGCGACAGACCAACTCGTCGGCCGCCGGTTTCAGCTCGTCAACGATCTCCCAGCCCCACGTCCCAAGCCGGACGTGTTGAGGCCACTGGTGCCATTCCGGATCCCCCTCCCGGTGCGTGTCCTGGGTGTAGGCGATGTGAACCCCGCTCTCTCGGGCCCTCCCCAAAAAGACCCGAATGCGCGGTAGCGTTTCCTTGGCGGCAGGCACATATAGGGCTCCATCTGGATGGACGAAGTCGTTCTGCATGTCCACGATCACCAGGGCCGTTTTGTCGGCTCGCAGCTCCACCTCCTCCTTGAAGGGGATCTCCGGCACCTCGACGGTCTCGCCTGGTATGAAGTCGATGGTCATGGTTTTTTGCCTCCTGTCTGTCTATTGGCCAGGTCTGGGAACCTGCCTTGAAATCGACGCCGGTGCGAGAGTGTGGCCGGTCAGAGGACCGGCCACAACACGCCCGCCCGGCCCTACGCCGCGGGGCGATCTAGAGCGTCTGGGCGATCCTCAGCGCCTCGCGGACCATCTGGTTCGAGAAACCCCACTCGTTGTCGTACCAGACCATCAACTTGACCAGATTCCTATCCACGACGGTGGTCATCCCCAGGTCGACAAGGGCAGCGTGAGGGTCGCCGATGACATCTGAGGAGACGATGGGATCATCGGTCGCGCCGAGGATGCCCCGGTACCGGTCGGTCTGGGCCTCCTCGCGGAAGATCTCGTTGACCTCCTCAACGGTAGTGTCCTTCTCCGTGAGGAACACCAGGTCGGAGACCGAACCCACCGGGATCGGCGCCCGCACCGCCACACCGTCGAACCTCCCCGCCAGCTCCGGCAGCGCCTTGGTCGTGGCGATGGCCGCGCCCGTGGTGGTAGGGACGAAGTTGGCGGCACCCGCCCGACCGCGGCGGACCTTCTTGGCCGGGGAATCGACGATGGCCTGAGACGACGTGTAGGCGTGGATGGTGGTCAACATCGCCTTCTGCACACCGAGCCTCCGATCCATCACCTCCGCCACCGGCGTGATGGAGTTGGTGGTGCAGCTGGCGCAGGAGATCACGCGCGTCTCACCCTTGGGCACGTTGACACCATGTACCACGGTGGGCACGTCCTCGGTCTTGGCCGGGGCGGAGAGGATGGCGAACTTCGCGCCAGCCTCGAGATGCTTCCGCAGACCTTCTCCGGTGGTGAAAACACCTGTGCACTCGAAAGCGACATCGACGTTCAACTCGTCCCAGGGAAGCTGAGCGGGATCCCGCTCCTGGAAGAAGGCGTACTCCTGCCCGTCGACCACCAGGTTGCCGTCCTCGACCTCGACGCTCCTATGGTATCTTCCGTAGACCGTGTCGTACTTGAGCAAGTAGACCAGATTCTCCAATGGCGCGATGTCATTGAGCGCCACCAGATCCAGCTCGGGCGTGTCCATGATGACCTTGAAGGTCGCCCGTCCGATCCTCCCGAATCCGTTAATCGCTACGTTGGCCATCTTTACCCTCCTCTGTTTGGTACGTATGTCCCTTGACGAAACCCGCTTGCTTCTACGAAGGCTCGCGCAGGTTGTAGAGCGCGTTCACGACCACCTCCGGCAATGCCGGGTGGATGTGCATGCCCCGACCGACCCACCCCAGCGCCCCCTCGTTCGCCATCACGTCGACCACCTCCTGGATCAGGATGGCGGCATACGGGCCAATCAGGTGGAAGCCCAATATCCTTCCACTCTCCCTCTCGATGATCGCCTTGGCGAACCCATCCGTCTCCATCATCGCCTGCCCCTTCGCCACGTCGAGGTACTTCGTCCGGCCCACCAGGATGTCGAACTCCTCCCTGGCCTCCGCCTCCGTAAGACCCACGGAGGCGATCTGGGGATAGGAGAAGACAGCGTGGGGCACGGCGCGGTAGTCCATAGGCGTCTTGTGGTCGTGAGCGAAGTTATGCCAGGCGATGCTCGCCTCGCGGTTGGCGACGTGCTTGAACATGTGCTTCCCCGTGGCGTCGCCCAGCGCCCAGACGTCCTCGACGTTCGTCTCTAGGTACCGGTTCACCTTGATGTACCCCTGGTCGTCGGTCTCGATGCCGGCGTTCTCGACCTGGAGGATATCGGCATTCGACTGCCGGCCTGCGGCGACCATCACCCGCTGCGCCACCACCTGGACCTGTTCGCCTTCGCGGAGGTCTCCGGCGATCAGGGCGATACCCGCGTCGGTCTCCACGGCCTCGATAACCTCGGTCTGGGTGTACACGTCCATCCGCTCTGAAAACTTCCTCGCCAGAAGCTCGGAAATCTCCGGCTCCTCGTCGGGAACGAGACGATCGTTTCGCTGGAGTATCGTCACGCGGGTCCCCATGGCCGAGAAGAAGTGGGCATACTCAGCGCTGATGTACCCACCGCCGATGATGGCAAGGCTCTCGGGCCTCTCCATCAGGTCGAGGACGGTCTCATTGGTCACATACTGGACGTCCTCCAACCCCTCAATGGGCGGGATGTAGGGTCTGGCGCCGCTGACCAGGAATACGTGTCTACCCGAGATCCGCTGGTCACCGACTGCCAACGTCCGCCGGGGACGTTCCAGCCCTTCATCCTCGACGAAGTGGCCCTCGACCTCGTAGAAATCGAGGTTGGGGACGGAGTGGAGTCCTTCCCGGATGTGATCGCGGCTCTGGCCCACCATGCGCCTCATACGGGCCATGATCGCCCCGAAGTCGATGTTCTTGATCTCCCCGTCGATGCCCAGCTTCCCTGCCTCGCGGATCTCCATCACCCGGTCCGCCGGGAAGATGAGGATTTTCGAGGGGATGCAGCCCACGTTGAGGCACGTCCCGCCGAGCGGACCGCGGTCCACCCAGGCCACCGACAGGCCCCGGTAGAGGGCGTTGTCCACGATCGTGGCCCCGCTCCCCGACCCGACGACGATGACGTCGTATTCCTTGACCTTCTTCCCGGACACGCTCACTCCTCCAGGCGTATCACGTCGGCTGTCTCGTCGGTGCGCAGTGCGTACTCCTCACCCCCTGCCTGCAGCGTGATCTCCCACCCGGGCGTGATCACCTGAGCGCACGCCTCGCCCTCCTCGGCCAGACCGAGGCACGCGTCGCGCCAGTCTCGCTGCTCAGCCTCCGCCACCTGGATGTCCTCGACGGGGACACCGATGTGGTCGCTCAGCGCCTCTTTCGCAGCCACCTCCACGCCGCCGGGCAGCTCCGAGGGCGGGCCCCCCGGTCCGGGGGTTCCCAGCCCGCACGCGCTCAGCGCGAACGTCAATACGACGACGCCCACGATGGCTATCATGCCTCGCGAGGGTCTGTTGACCTGCTTCACCGTATTCACCTCCTACGTTCAACCGTCACAACACAAAGGAGCCTCGCCGACGGATCGGCTCTCCGTGCGGCTCTCCGGCGATCAACGCAACCCGGGAGGCCTCAGCGGACGTTACCTGCACCTCCCCCTCTCCCTCGAAGATCCCGGCATCCCCGCGATCCACCTGCACGTCAGCCACCGCTACCCGCCCCTCCAGGACGTAGATCAGCCCGTTCCAGCCGAGGGGAATCCGGTAGGCGAAGACCGCCTCTGGGTCTAGCGCCAGGTCGAGGTAGCGCACGGCAGTATGGAGCGCCACCGTGGATTCCTCTCCCACCACGGCCCGCACGCGGACGGATCCCTCTCGTCTCTCCGAAACTTGGTCAGACGCCACGGCCTGGTAGTCTGGGTGGATGCCCTTCAGCTTGCGCGGCAGGTTGACCCATAGTTGCAGACCATGGCTGGTCTCCTCCGTCCCCGGCATCTCGGCGTGCACGATGCGCTGAGACTCGATCTGCTTGCTCATAATCTCCGGCTCCTGGCCGTCATGTCCCTACCTGAAATGGGGAGGCTCGAGCTACGCCAACACAGCCTCCAGCTCGATCTCAAGCCCCGGTCGGAGCAGGTTGGAGACAGGGCACGCGCGCTCCGCTTCTTCGGCCAGCCTCTCAAACGTCCCTTTGTGAATCTCGGGCACCCGGCCGCGGACCTGCAGCACGCTTCTGGTGATGGCAAACCCGCCGTCCTGGTGTGACAGGTGGATGGTCGCCGTCGTCTTGAGCTCCTCGACCTCGTATCCCTTCTTGGTCAGCGCGCTCGCGAAGGCCATATTGTAGCATCCGGCGTGGGCTGCCGCGATCAACTCTTCCGGGTTCGTCCCGGATACGTCTTGAAACCGTGTGGCGAAGGTGTACGCCTGGTCCTTCAGAGCCGCGCTCCCGGTGCTTACGGTCCCCCGACCCCCGCGGAGGTCGCCAAGCCACACGGCCGTCCCTGTTCGCTTGATATCCGCCATCGTGCCTCCTCTTGCCTTCACTCCCACTCGTCCAGCCCGGACGATTCTGTGCTATCTCTCTCCCAGCAGCGCCTCTGAGAGCTCAATGAAGTCCTTCGCCATGCGCGTCTTGTCGAACTCCCGCTCCACCCGCCGACGACCCTCCTCGCCGAACCGCTGCGCCAGCCGGTCGTCCTGCAGCAACTGCACCACGCGGTCCGCCAGCTCCTGCGCCAGCTTCCGCTCATCCTTGCTGATTACGAAGCCCGTCTCTCCGTGCACCACGGACTCGGTGAGCCCTCCGGAGTTGGTGACCACCACGGGGACGCCACACGCCATGCCCTCCACCGGAACCAGGCCGAAGGGCTCCTCGCCAATCGTGGTGTAGACGACGACGTCACTCAACGCCATAAGCCGCGGGATGTCCCTGTGGTCGTAGGTGCCGATGTGGATGTGATCGCCCAGGTCGTTCCCCCGGATAGTGCGATCGATCTCCGCATCGTACAGCGCCAGCTCCTCCTGATCCTCGTAGATGCGCTGGGCCCGTCCGGTCATCACCATCAGCGCGCTCGGCACGCGGTCGACGATGCGCGGCATGGACTGTACCGCCGGCAGGATTCCCTTCCAGGGCAAGAAACGAGCCGGATGGAGGATGACGCGCCTCCCTTCGAAGCCGTACGTGGCTTTCAGCTTCTCCTCCTGTTTCCGGTCGATGGGACGAAACACGTCGGTATCGATGCCGTGCATGATCACGGTCCACCGGCCGGGGGGTATCTCGGGCAGCTCCCAAGCCATGGTGTCGTGGATGAAGTGGCTGATAGGGACCAGCCTGTCCCAGGGGACCTCCCGGACGATCCGCCTGGTCGTCTCCACCGATCGATCGACAAACTCGTCGTTGTGGATCACCAGGACGTGGGGAATGTCCCGCTCGACACTGGCGTCCTGCAGTGCCCGGGACAGATCAAGAAAATCGAGGTGCAGGTTATGCGCGTGGACCGCGTCGATGTCGTGGTCGTCCAGGAACGATTCGAACATGCGCTTTGACCGCTGGTAGACGTCCTCGCCCGATTCACGGGCCTCGGCGATCAACTCGGGGACCATGCCGTCCCGTCGCTCGATGGTCACGCCCTCGACCTCCTCTGTGGAGGCCTCGCCGGCGACGCTCCCGCAGAGCACACTGACCTGGGCCCCCTGCCTCACCATCTCGGGACATATGGTCAACAAGTGCATCTCCACGCCCCCGGTGACGGGCGGGAAGGCCCAATGCACCACCCCGATTTTCAGATCCATCAAGCTCTCCTTACACCCTCCAACGTATGCCCGACCGTCGGGCCTTACGCAGCCGGACCGCCCCCCACGCTCCCGTGCTCGGCCGGACCTCTGCCATCCTCGTCGTGCACTGCCACGGCCTGGCGGGCTACGTCCCGGAACTCGTGGATCTCCAGCGGCTTCTCGATGCAGCGGTAGACCCCCAATCGCTCGGCCTCGCTCTTGAAGCTCTGACAGCCGTAGGCCGTCATCCACACGACGGCGACCTGGGACCGCAAGCGCCTCATCTTCTCAGTGAACTCAACCCCGTCCATGTCCGGCATGATCAGATCGGTGATGACCAGGTCGAACGGCACATCCCTCGCCTTTCGGAGCCCGTCCTCGCCCGTGCTGGCGGTCACCACATCGAAATCGCCATCTAGCTTGGTCAGGGCATTCCGCAAGACAAAGAGAACTCGCTCCTCGTCATCAACGATCAAGATCATCCTTCTGTTCCTCAAGTCACCCCCGTCGCTTTTCAATCTCGTGCCCGGCAAGCCCGGCTGTCCACTGCTCTCCACGGTCTGTCCTCAGGTTACATCGTTCTCCCACCCGCGCCAACCCCGGCCGCTGCGTCCTCGTTAAGTGTAGCACAAAAAAAAGGCCCCAACCGATGGATTCGGTTGGAGCTCACGTTGGACTGCGTTTGCTAAAGTTGGAATTCCGTTGGACGGCTGCCCGCTCCCGCGCCGTCGCGCGCGTCGGTGACCGGCGGGCCGATCACCCGAACGCTCCGGGCTCAACTAGTCCGAGGCAGTGCCTACGGCCGCCGCATCCACGAAACGGTAGCCGACGCCGCGCACGTTCACGATGTAGCACGGCTCAGAGGGGTCGGGCTCGATCTTCTGACGGAGGCGGTGGATGTACCACTTGATGATATCTCGCGCCTCCTGGACGTCCTCGGGATCGTAGTCACGCGCCACGCGCACCAACTCGGGCGGCTCGATCACGCGGTCTGCGTTCTCCATCAAGTGAGCCAGCAGTCTGAACTCACGTCGGGTCAGATCGAGGGGCTCCCCCTTGAACGTGGCGAGGTATTTGTCCCGATCGACGAAGAACGGTCCTCGCTGGAGATGCTTGGCCTTCGCCTTCGTCTCCACGTGAGACTCGACCAGGCGTTCCCGTCGCTCGAGCGCCTCCTCAATCGCCTCACGGACCTCCTCGGGCTCCACGGGTTTGAGCAAGTAGCCGTCGACGCCCTCCTCGATCGCTGCCTGCGCGGACTCCAACGAGCCGTGAGCCGTCATCATGATCACCACCGTGGCCGGCCAGCGCCACCGCACGGCCTCGAGGACGCGCAGGCCGTTCACCCGCCCGCCCAGCTTCAGATCGAGCAGCATTAGGTCGAAGCGCTCATCCCGCAGCTTCTGCAGGGCATCCTCGCCGCTCTCTGCCGTGACCACGATATGCCCGTCCTTCTCCAGCGTCTTCTTCAGGAAGTAGCGAATCCCTTTCTCGTCGTCCACGACCAGGGTACGCAGCTGCTCTACCACGTGTGCTCTCTCCTTACTGTCGACCTCACATGAACCCATCATACCAGAAAACCCAAGCAGGACAACCGCCTATCACGGCCCACTGCATTGGCGCTCCCAGCCCTGACGCGCCGGGGCTGCCGCGGCGCAGACAGGGGCCACAGCAGCTTGCGCAACGCGCGCGGCCGCAGTAGAATCTAGTACCCATGCCACCGTCAAGTTGCGTCGCCCACCTTACCCGTACCAAGCTGAGCAGACGAGCGGTCATGGCCGCGGTCATCCTCCTTGCCGCAGGCCTTCGCCTCACCCGCCTGGGCCTGGTTGAGTTCAAGTATGACGAGGCAACCACGGCTCGCAGCGCGCTGGCGATTGCTCGAGAGGGGCACCTTCCGGCAGTGGGAATGATCAGCTCGGAAGGGCCGCGCAACCCGGCCCTGATGAGCTACGTCCTCGCCCCGGCCTTCGCCCTCTCGCGGGATCCGCGGGTTGCTGCCGGGTGGCTGGCACTCCTCGGCGTCGCCGCCGTGGGCCTGACGCACTGGCTGGGGGACGCGTTCTTTGGATGGCCGGTAGGCGCGGTGGCGGCAGCCCTCTTCGCTGCGTCGCCGTGGGCCGTCTTCGAGAGTCGGAAGCTGTGGACCCAGAACCTGCCGGTCTTCACCCTGGTGTTCATCCTCTTCGTCCTCCGTCTGGTCGTACGCCGCCGACCACGGGCGCTGGCGCCGGCCCTGGCAGCGGCCGGTGTGCTGATCGGCCTCCATCTGGGAGGCCTCGCCTTCCTCTTCGTCCTGGCCGCGGTCCTGGCCCTCTTCCGCAGACGGCTTCGTCCCCTCCCCCTTCTCGTCGGTGTGTTGCTTCTGGTCTCCATCCTCTGCCCCTACCTGATCCACGACGCGGCTCACGGGTGGCGGAATATCCGTGGCCTGGCAGCTATCGGCGCATCGGGGCGGCCGCCTATCCCCCAGGCTCCGGCCATAGCTGCCCGGGTCGCCAGCGGCTATCACCTGGAGGACCTTGCCGGGACCCGGCACGAGGAGTTCCTCGCCCTGGTCCCGGACCTGCGCTGGCTCGATCAGCTGGAGATCGGGCTCTTCTGGTTGGGGCTGGCGTGGACTGTGTGGCGCGTGGGCGGAGAAGCCGTGATGGCGCGGGGGGCCCTGTCCCCGGACGGTCAGGCGCGCGCGGTGCTCCTCTGCTGGTTCCTGGTTCCAGTGGGTCTCCTCGCCCAGCGGTCATCGGTGCAGCCCCACGACTTCAACCTCCTCTACCCCGTACAGCACCTCATCATCGCCCTGCTGCTGGTGGATGTCGCCAGATGGGACGTACCGTCGATGGAAGGCGGGACCCGCATCGCGTGTAGACTACCCAAGGTCTTGGTGGCGCTGTTCCTCGTGGTCCTCCTGGGGTGGCAGGTCACCTTCCAGGAGGCCCTCCTGACATTCGTGGACCGCCACGATACACCGGGGGGATACGGGGCTCCCGTTAAGGATACGCTGGCCGCCGCTCGCCGTGTGGAGGCCCTCGCTGTCGGCGAGGGGACAGCCATCGTCGCTCTCCTGCCCGGCGACGAGCCCCACATCCAGGGGTCGGCCGCCGTCTTCGACGTACTCCTGACCGAAGGCGACCGGCGGTTGGTGGACGGCCGGGAGGCCCTCGTCCTGCCCGCACGCCCTGCGGCCTACCTCGTCCATCCGGACGCCACTTTGGCAGCAAACTGGCTGGACAGCCTGGCGGCTGAGTCCCAGCCGCGGCTCGCGGTTCGAGACGGACGGGACGCGTTCTACCGTTTCTTCCGCCGGGACCCCGCGCCCCCGATCCCAGAGATTCCCTGTGACAACCCACCGTACTGGGTCGTTGCCTCCGCGCCCGACGCGAACGCGTACGTGTCGCTGCTCGGCTACCAGTGGTCAGGAGACCCGACCCCGGGCGGCAGCATCGATTGGACGCTGGTGTGGCGCGTGGATGGAGACCCTCCGGACGACGTGGACCTGCACTGGTTCAACCACCTCGTCGATGGCCAGGGCAGGCGGTGGGGGCAGAAGGACGGCGTGGGCCTGCCCGTCTGGCGATGGCGCGACGGCGACACGGTCGTCACCTGGTTCACCATACCGATCGCGCCTGACGCCCCCGGGCCGCCGTATCAGGTGCGGACCGGCCTTTATCTCTACCTCGACGTGGTCAACGTGCCGGTGATCACCACGCGAGGGGCATCGCCGGCGCAGTTCGTGGAGCTGGGGCCGATCGATGCCGCCCCGTGAGCGAGCCCGCGATCTGGCCTGCCTGGCATTGCTCGGCCTGGCCGTGGCGGCGTTCTTCTGGCCCCTGATCCTGACGGAGGCCTGGATCCCCCGCGGTGGTGGGGACCTGGTCTCGTTCCTCTGGCCGACGTATCATTTCGCCGCCCGCAGCCTGCGCTCCGGGACGGTTCCGCTCTGGAATCCGCACCTCTACAGCGGGGCCCCCTTCGTGGCCGACAACCAGTCCGGGGTCTTCTACCCGATCAATTTGGTCGCGTTCTGCGCAGCCGGGCCGCCGCCCTACGCAGTAATGGAGGGCCTGGTGGTGCTCCACGTGTGGATCGCGGCCGCGACGATGTTCGGCCTGCTGCGCGGGCTCGGCCTGCAGCGAGCCGCGGCGATCACGGGAGGGCTGGCCTTCTCCCTCTCCGACCTATTCGTGACCCATCTCGGCAACCTCAACCTCAACGCCACCGCCGCCTGGCTGCCGCTGGTGCTCTGGTTCACGCACCACGCGCTCACGCGGCAGAGCCCCGCCTGGGCTGCGGCCGCCGGGGCTGCCCTGGCCGTGGCCGCGCTGGCGGGCCACGCGCAGATACTCCTGTTCGCGGGTCTGACGGTGGCCCTCGTTGTCATCTACCATATGGTCAGGCTGGTCGCGAATGGCAGGAGGCCCATCGGGAGGGCGCTGGCGGAGACGGTGGGGCTCGCGCTTCTGATCGCCGTCGTCGGCATAGGCGGGGCGGCGTTGACGCTCCTCCCCGCGTACCGGATGGCGGGACATACCGGCCGCGGTCAGCTCCCCTTCCAGGAGGCCACCCGCTACTCGCTCCCTCCTCGCGCTCTCATCGGGCTGCTGGCACCGGGATTCTACGGGAGGGGGCCCGGGGGGTTCTGGGGCCCTTGGGAGCGGGTTGAGGTCGGCTACGCCGGCGTTGGCACGCTGCTGTTGGCAGCTTTCGGCCTCGTGGTTCACCTCGGGGAGGCCCGACCTGGGGCATCCGGTTCTCAGCCGTCGGAACCCGGCCAGCGCGAATCCCACCACGCCTTCCCCGTGGCCTTCTTCGCCCTTCTGGTGCCTGTTGCCCTCCTCCTGGCGATGGGGCGCCACACGCCCGCATACGGATTCCTGTACCGTTGGATACCCACATTCGATCAGATCCGCGCCCCTGCCCGGTTGATCGTCCTGGCCGACCTGGGTCTGGCATCGCTGGCCGCATACGGGCTCAACCGCCTGCTTGAGCCAGGCTCGGGTCAACGGCCCCGCCGCTGGGTCGGCCTGGGCGCGCTGGTGGCAGCGGCCCTGGTCCTCGCCTTCGGGCTGCCCCAGGCGGCTACGGTGCCCCCGCCGGATCGCGTCGCCCAGGCTGTACGAGGCCTCGTGGCCTCAGCTGCGCTGCTGGCTCTCAACGGATCCCTCATCGTGCTCGCCGTTAGGGAGCGATGGACGGGCTGGCTGTTCCCGCTCCTCCTGGCCGTCGATCTGATTGCCCTCGGCTCGACGCTGGAGATCGAGCCCCACGACCCGACGCGGGGCTTTCGACATGCGGACGTGGTGGCATACCTCGAGGAGGACGCCTCGCTGTTCCGCATCGAGGACGCCGCCTCCGCCTGGCAACCGGATGCGGCCTTGATGCACGGGCTGTATGACTTCGGCGGGGTGTACAACCCGCTGGCTCTCGCGCCGTACGAGGCGTACCGCTGGGCGCTGGGCAAGCGCGGCGCCCCGCTCTACAACCTGCTGGGCGTGAAATACGTGCTGGCCGACAAGGGCAAGCCTCCGGGGGACGAGCGGCTGGTGCCGGTCTACACCGCCGCTCCGGAGATCGACGTCTACCTGAACACTGCGGCCCTGCCCAGAGCGCTGTTCGTGACCTCTCAGCAGGTCGTCTCGGATCACACCGAAGCCTGGAAGGCGATCCACGCACCCGAGTTCGATCCGGTTGAGACCATCGTGCTGGAGCGCAATCAAGCTCTGGAGCCAAGCGAGCAACCCTCATCCCGGGAGAGCGCGGCGGTCCCCGGCGAAGCCGCTCAGATCGCGTTTGCCGGTTACGGTCTGAACGCGGTGGAGCTGACCGTGGAGGCTCCCACAGACGGGTGGCTCCTCCTCAGCGACGTCTACTACCCGGGCTGGCGGGCCAGCATCGACGGGATCCGGACCCCGGTGCTGCGGGCCGACTACACGTTCCGCGCGGTGAGCGTCCCAGCCGGGAGCCACACGGTGAGGATGACCTTCGCCCCCTGGACCTGGCAGGTGGGGCTTGGTCTGAGTCTGGGGACCTGGCTCGGGCTGGCCGCGGGGGCGATCCTCAGTCTTAGGAAACCTGCTCGCCGGCTCATGCGTCTTGTCAAGGGTGTCCATGTATGATAGAGTACCGGTGTATTGGAGACCGTATGTGCGTCGAACCGGTGATCAGTCACTCCTGGGACGTCTCACCTGACGAAGCGAAGCGGATACAGCGTGAGCTTCGGGACCAGGTGGTCGTCGAGCCCCTCGCTGAGCAGCCGGAACTGGTGGCCGGCGTGGACGTAAGCGTGAACCGTGGACAGGCTCGGGCGGCGGTGGTGCTGCTCTCGTTTCCCGAGGTTCAGCCGCTGGAGGCGAGGACGGCGGAGAGGCCGGCGACGTTCCCCTACGTGCCCGGGTTCCTCGCATTCCGGGAAGGCCCGGTGGTCCTGGAGGCGTTCGGAGCCCTGAGGGAACGTCCCGATGTGGTCATCTTCGACGCCCACGGACGGGCGCACCCGCGGCGTATGGGGCTGGCCACGCATCTTGGGGTACTACTGGACGTGCCCTCGGTAGGCTGCGCCAAGTCGCGCCTGTGCGGAGAGCACACCGAGCCCGACGAGAACAAGGGGAGCTGGACCCCGTTGTGGGACGGAGAGGAGGTGATCGGGGCCGTCCTCCGGACGCGAGACAACGTCAGACCCGTCTTCGTGTCTGTCGGGCACCGGGTGGATCTGGAGAGCGCGGTCTCGCTGGTGCTTGACTGCGCGCCCAGGTACCGCCTGCCGGAGACCACACGGTGGGCCCACCGCGTAGCGGGAGGAGCATGTCTGTCCTCAGCGGACGCACCGACAGCCCGGAACCGATGAGTGCCACCCTCGATTCAGACGCCGTCGCGCGCGCAGCCCGTCTCCTGCGCCGGGCTCGCTACGCGGTCGCACTGACCGGAGCGGGAATCAGCACGCCGTCGGGGATACCCGACTTCCGCTCCCCGGGAACCGGCCTGTGGGAACAGGCGGACCCGATGGAGGTGGCCACGCTGTACGCGTTCCGCCGCCATCCCGCGGCCTTCTACACCTGGATACGCCCTCTGGCCCGAATGCTCTCCGAGGCACATCCCAACGCCGGGCACGTGGCGCTGGCAAGACTCGAGGCGGCGGGATACCTGGAGGCGATCATCACCCAGAACATCGACAATCTCCACCAGGCGGCGGGCTCGATGGAAGTACTTGAGGTCCACGGCCACCTGCGGAGCGCGACGTGCATCGAATGCTATCGCATCCAGACCACCAACGACTTGCTGCAGGCCTTCCTCAACTCCGGTGAAATCCCGCGGTGCCCTGCCTGCGGCGGCGTCCTGAAGCCGGACGTCGTCCTGTTCGGAGAGCAACTCCCCATCGACGTGATCAACGCGGCGCGGGCGCACGTCAGCTCCGCGGATCTCATGCTCGTGGCAGGGTCGTCACTCGAGGTGGCGCCGGTGTCCCAACTGCCCCTGCGCATCCACCGCCGGGGCGGACGCCTGATCGTGGTCAATCTGGAGCCGACTTACGTGGACGGCGCCGCCGACGTGGTCATCCACGGTGACGTGGCCCGAGTGCTCCCCCGCATCGCCCAGGCCTGCAACGCGTAGCCCGCATCCGCCGCAAGCGGCCATGCGGCCAGACATCGACTACACTCGTCGGTCCTGGAACGTCCTCGGGTCGACGGCCAAGTCGGCCACGTGAAGCGTATCGATCTGCTCAAGAGAGGAGAGGGTGGTGTAGAGCTCGACCGTGCGGTGGGTCCGGTCCGCGCCCGTGACGATCCCCAGGACACGCACGAACCCCGCCTCATCCTCCAGGGCGACCAGCCGATGTTCGGTGAACGAGGGAGAGGGGATGACGGCGAATCGGGACCACTCGACCTGGAGTGACCTCGCACCCTCAAACGTGCGGCGGTACTGGGAGGCACGATGCTCCCGCCGGGTCTGGACGTCACGGCGCTTCACCGCCTCGGCGAGGGGTCGATCGATGATGCGGGTACGCCTGCTGCGCCTCAGGGGGACAAGTAGATGCTCTAGCTCGCTCCGCCTCTGCAGCCCGATCACCACCTCCGCCCCGAGCAGGTCGATCAGAGCTCTCTTCAGCGCTCCACCCCCCCGCGACTCCGCGACCAGACCGCTGGTATCGAAGATGATGGCGGTGGCTCCCTCCCCTCTCGCCTTTCGCACCAGCCTGTGCGCCCCCACCACGGTGGGGAGCATGTGCCCGGCGGGTGAGATATCGCCGACGAAGACCCGGAACCGGGAACCGGCTGGAGGGAAGCGGCGGCCGCCCGGACCGCTCAGCGCCAAAGTCATTGTGGTCGGAGGCCCGAGCATGGCCTGTCCCACATCGCCGTCCACAAACGCCAGGCACTCGTGGTGAGCCATAAGGCGATGATAGAGAAATCGCGCGAAGGTCGTCTTCCCCGTGTCGGTGGCGCCGAGGACGAGGATGACGCCTTTCATCGCCGAGAAGGTCAGATCCTCCCAGGCCGAGGGGACCTGAATGGAGGACAGGGAATCGCTGGCTGGCACCGGCCTCTCAGCCCGCCCTTCTATCCCTCGTCGATGGCGATGGAGTCAATCACGTCGCCGGGAGCGATCGATTCGACCACATCCATCCCCGCGGCGACCTCCCCGAAGACTGTGTAGGCCCCATCCAGATGGGGGGTCTCGTCGAGGGTGATGTAGAACTGGCTCCCGCTGGACGCCCGCTCCGGGTTCACCTGATCCGCCCTGCGAGCCATGGCGACGGCGCCCCTGACGTGGCCGAGCTGGATCTCCGCCGGCACCGTGTATCCCGGCCCGCCGGTTCCGCTGCCCAATGGATCTCCACCCTGGATGACGAAGCCGGGCTCGACGCGATGGAACGTCAACTCATCGTAGAAGCCCTGCCTGGCCAGGAACACGAAGTTGTTCACCGTCTCTGGCGCGGCACCAGGATCGAGCTCGACCACAATCTCCCCCTTCTCGGTCACGATGGTGGCCTCGTACGACCTGGTGGGGTCGATCATCATCTCCGGGGGCGCGCTGTACATGTCGTTCCGATCAGCTGGATCTTCCGGCATAGAAGACGTTTCCTCCTTGGCGGGAGAGGGTGTGGGTAGAGGAGGTGACGAGGCTCCGGGGCCCGCAGTGAACCATACCACCGCTGCGGCAACGAGGATCAGCATCGCCGCTCCCCCAATCCACCACCAAATCTGACCTTGCCTGTTGTCCCGACTCATTGACCTCGGCGATGTTACCTTGCCAACTCGTTTGCCACCCTTGCCCATAAACCCTCCTAACGTAGAATTGCGGGACCTCGCCTGCGGCGCCTCATTATAGGCCAAACCCGGCGAATGACAAAGCGAGACAGAGGGGAGGGGTGGACCTGCCGAATCGCTCAGAGGTGATTGCCTGGCCCGCGGCACGTCAGGGCAAGGGGAGCGCCAGAAGCAACAGGCCCGAGGCTACCAGGGCACAGAGCAGCGCCACATCCGCCCTCGGGCATTGGACGGTCGAGCGTGCTGGAGAGCCGTCGCTGTTGGGGTCGAAGGCGCGCACCGCGGCCGCACTGACAATCTGATCCCCGTAGCGGAGCGTGTTGCTCACCAGCGTGACGAGGAAGAGACGGAGCGCCACGAGAGGCCTGCGCAGTCCCCCGCGCAGCCTGATCGTCTCGTACGTGACGGTCGCCATCTCCTGCAGGTTCTTGAGCAAGTTCATCGCCACCCCCAGGGCGAAGCCAAGGCCCCGCAGGCGAAGCCGATCGAAGAGGGCCACGAGATCGGACAGCGACAGGGCGGAGAGACCAACGCTGAACGCTAGGGTGAGGCTCAGAGCCCGGCCGGCCATGTCGAGGCCCAGCGACATCCCGGACCGGCTCCAAGAGACCGCGTCCAGCCTGAGACCTGCCTGGGGCGTCAGGAAGGGGCCCAGCGCCAGCGCGGTGGCGATGAACACCCAGAAACGGAGGCGACGAAGAGGCCGCAGCCCCGCCGGGCTCCAGGCGAGACCGAACAGAAGCTCCAGCACCAACAGGGCCATCAGCCGCCACCCGCCGCTCACGAGGGTCAGGACGACCCCCCAGAGGGTGAAGAGCAGGTAGCCGCGGACGCTGAACGGGCTCACTCGGTCACGGCTTGGCTGCGCCGCCCCAGTCGATGTGCCACGGCGCCGCCCAAGGCCCACGCGCTCCACCCCGAGATTCCTCCTACGATCAGACGGACGCCCAGCAACGCGGCGACGATCAGCAGAGCGACGGAACGGTCCAGGCCCAGCATCCGGCTGCCGTCCTCGACCAGCATCCAGTAGACTTCTGCAACGTTCCGGCCGTACATGAGCCCCATCATAAGGAACTTGTGCGGGAAGTTCCAGGCCACCGCCAGCGCTCCGCCCAGCACGAAGGTCCAGCGCCGAGGGTCGCGGGCCATGGAGGCCGCAGCTTCCATCATCACGCTCTGCATCCCGATCGCCACCACGGGCCCTATCTTCCCCCCGGCCGGGCTCAACAGCTTCAGGAGCGCTGTGACGGTCCCGATCAGCAAGAGCGACCCGCGCCTGGGGACGAAGAATCGTCCCGTCAGCGCTACGGCCACCCCGATGCCGGCAAGGATGACGCCCTTGAAGAACGTGTTGGTGAAGGCGGGAAAGATGACGTTCAGATAGCTCCCCAGGGTCGTCTCGACGACGCCCCAGAGGGCACCAAACAGCCCGATCGTGACCCAGTCACGGACCCGGTAGGATAACACTCATACCTCCCTTGTATAGAACGTCTCAGCGGTACGGTCAGTGCGCACGCTCCAGCGCCTCCTCCGTGCTCTCCACTCTGCCACCGACCATCCCCCACACCCGACCGGCGTATTGGCCGACCAATCGCCGATCGTGCGTGATCAACAACACGGTCTGTCCCTGACGGTTGAGCTCACCGACCAGGTCCATCAGCTCGCTCAGGTGGTGCCAATCCTGGCCGATGGTCGGCTCATCGAGGATGAGCAAGCCGGGGCACAAGCTGAGGGTGGCGGCCAGGGCGCTCCGCTGCTGCTCGCCCACGCTGAGCGCCTGAGTGGCCCGCCGGCGGAGAGAGAGTAGATCCGCCCGTGCGAGGAGAGCCTCCACGTCCTCATCCCGCTCCGTGCCCAGATTGCGAGGGCCGTAGCGGACTTCCTCCTCCACCGTCTGGCACACCAGCTGGTGGAGTGGGTTCTGCTGCAGGAACCCGACCCGCGGCCTCTTCCCGTTCGTCGCGTGCCAGATCACGCGCCCCCGGCGCGGTCGCAGCAGCCCGGCGAGCACCCGCGCGAGGGTGGACTTCCCGGCTCCATTGGGACCCACCAGGGCAGCGAACTCGCCCTCTCGCAGGGTGAACGAGCAGTCCTGCAGCACGGGACGGCGGTCATACCCCGCTATCACGCCCTCCAGACTGACCAACGGAGTCCGCCAGGAGCGGGAGGGCGGCGACGGCCGGCTCAACTCGACCCTCGTGCCCTCCAACACGGCCTGAGGCCGCCCGTCGGCCACCACCCGCCCATCCTCCAGCCATATCAGCCGATCCGCCAGGGGCACAAAGGGCTCCAGGCGATGCTCAATCAGGACCACGGTGACCCCACGGCAGCGCCGGAGCTCCATTAGGGCGTCGGCCACGGATCGCGTGCCCTGCTGGTCGAGGTTCGCGGTGGGCTCGTCGAGGATCAAGAGCGAGGGGCGCATGGCAAGGTTGGCCGCAATCGCCACCCGCTGCTGCTCCCCCCCGGAGAGGTGACGCACCGATCGGCCGCGGAGATGTTTGCATCCGGTTGCCTCCAGCGCCTCCCCGACACGCCGGTCGATGTCGCCGGGGGGCAGGCCGAGGTTGCGCGGTCCGAAGGCCACCTCGTCCTGGACCGTGGCATTGAAGAGCTGGGTCGCAGGGTTCTGGAAGACCAACCCCACCTGGCTGGCCAGCTGCGCCACGCCGTGGCGTCCCGGGGTCAGACCGGCTATGCCGATCTCGCCGTGCACCTCGACGGGGAACGACGCCTCCTGCTGGTGAAGGAGGCCGAGCAGCGCCTGGGCCAGCGTGCTCTTGCCGCTGCCGGATGGTCCTCCAATCAGCACGAAGGAGCCCGGCAAAATGGATAGATCGACGCGCTTGAGGGCATGCCTATCTGTGTAACGGACGTCCAGGCCCCTGGCCTCGACGATGGGCGCTGTCTTGCCCGTCACGTCCACACTTCCTCGCACGCCCAGAGCCAGTCGATGCTGGCCTCGATCCTGCGTCGGCGAAAGTCGGAGACGAGACGTTCGAACGCGTCTTCCGTGCCTTCAGCAGCTCGGCGCTCCAACTTCCGCAGTCGCCGTCGACAGATGGCCCGCTGAGCCTCCAGCAGCCGCTCCCTACCCTCCAGGTTCAGAGTGTTGAAGAAGTAGAGCTTGGCCAGAAACTCAACCCGCATGTCGCGGATGGCAGACACCGGCTCTCGAACCCAGGCCAGGAAGCTCTCCCGCCCGGGGGGTGTGATGGCATGGACCTTTCGTGGCGGGTAGCTGTCCTGATCGAGGCTGGACCCGACGTGTCCGGACGCCTCCAGGTCTTTGAGGGTTCCGTAGACGTTGCTCATCCCCATGTACCAGATGCGTCCCAACTCCTGATCCGCACGCTGGTGCAGGGCGTACCCGTGCGCCGGACCCTGCATGAGGAACCCAAGAAGCGCCTTGTCCAGTGGAAATGATGACTCAGATCTCATGGCCCGCCATTCGGGATATTCAGCTGCTGAATACTCACGCAGTAGGTATTATACCCGCTCCGCCGGAGGCGGCAAGGCGCGGCTCGGAGGAATCCGTCCGGCCGCGGCCGCCGTGCGTCATGTGTTGCACTCGCCCATGGGGGTGATATAATACCAGATCAGGAAACTAGAAATGGGCAACGGACGACTCTATCGGACAGAGGGCATCGTGATGCACCGGCGGGATCAGGGTGAGGCTGACCGGGTTCTGAGACTGTGCACGCCTGCGGGCAAGGTGGACGTGTTAGCAAAAGGGGCCCGCAAGCTTCGCAGCCGGAAGGCGGGTCACATCGAGCTCTTCAGCCGCTCCAGCTTCGTGCTTTCGCGGGTGCCGAACTACTGGGACATCATCAGCCAGGCGGAGACCCTCGAGCCCCACGCCTCGCTCCGGAACCATCTGCTCCGCGGAGCCTACGCACGGTACATCGTCGAGCTCTTCGACCGGTTTTTCACGGAGGCGCAGGGGGGGACAGCCACGTTCGACCTGCTCAACCGTTCCCTCGCCTGGCTATGCGAAGCAGAGGAAGGGGGGCTGGACACGGTTGCCCGCTTCTACGAGCAGCATCTCCTGGGTTTGGCCGGTTTCCGCCCGGAGCTGTTCCGGTGCGTGGGGCAGCACAACGAGCCAAGAGCCCTGCACGTCGGTCAGCTGGGAGAGAGCAGGCGCCCATACGGCTTCGCGCCGGAGCATGGTGGGGCCCTCTGCCCCGACTGCTACGATCTGAGGAGGCGACTCCCCGACGTGATGGCGCTGTCCCCGAACGCACTTCAGTTTCTTCAGCAATGTCAGCACAGCTCGTACACCACGCTTGCGTCGCGCTCGGTGTCCCGTCAGCTACACGAAGAGATGGAGCGGGTGATGCGCCATTACGTCACCTACCATCTGGAGCAGGATGTCAAGGCCGCTGCGTTTCTACGGCAGATCAGGAGAATGGGTATGCATTCGAGCAATCTCGCGGGAGGGATACATTCAGAGTGAGTGGAAAGCCGCTGACGTTTCAGCAAGTGATCTTGCGCCTGCAGGACTACTGGGAGGCGTATGGTTGCCTGATCTGGCAGCCGTACAGCGAGAAGGTCGGCGCGGGGACGATGAATCCGGCCACGGTGCTGCGCGTCCTGGGGCCCGAGCCCTGGAACGTCGCCTACGTG
>JAWLCP010000012.1:0-45279 GCA_041687115.1 Anaerolineae bacterium | reverse complement strand
GACTATCTCCGTTTCGTCATATGCGACCGTCGTCATCGGCGCGTCGAAGTTCAGGAAGATGGTCTTCAGGACAGCCAGGAGGTAAAGCGTAAGCCCTCTCAGGCGCTTCATCTTCAAGGTCTCAATCAGCACGGCGCCGTCAAAACCGACTCCCACGACATTCCCGAAGTACCTTGGCTCCTGTCCCGCTACGGTGACCCGTCCAATGTCTATCGCCTTGCTCTGCCCTCGGGCGATGCGACCGCAGGCCTCATCCAGATCGGCAGGGAGGCCGATCCCGCTGGCGAAGTCGCTGCCGGATCCTGCAGGGATCACTCCCATCCTTACCCTGGCGCCGTCCTGCGACGCTGCCAACAGGCCATTGATGATCTCATTGGCGGTGCCGTCGCCACCAGCGGCTACGACCATCTCGAAGCCGTCCCTGGCGGCTTGCTCCGCCAGTCGAGCTGCGTGCCAGGGCCCCTTCGTCCGGACTAGATCGAAGTTGACTCCTTCCGCTTCCAGACAACGCCGCACCTTGGGCTCCGCTCGGGCGCCGTAGCCACGTCCAGCCGCGGGGTTCAGAATGACCTTGATGGGTCGCACCAGTTCCTCCAATAGACGAATCGCTCACCGATGCCGCAGTAGAGATAACACGTCACACGCCTCTCAGTTACAGCTTAGGGTCTTGACTTACGTTCCAACCCCTTGGGGAGTTGTCTTCCGGGATGTCTCTCCGGGCAGCCAGGTGAGGAAGGGTCTCTGACATCAGGACCCTGATAAGACGTACGTGTCGACGACGTTCCCGTCCGCATCGCGCAGCGTGACGAGGCCTCCTTCCTGCCAGGCTGGTTCCTGACGGCCCCAGTAGAGGTCCCGAGGCGTGTCCTCGCCATTCGCCGAATGCACCCGCACCGCTGCCCCTGTGAAAAGCGTCAGCGCGGGAAAGACGAAGCTGTCGTTGGCCACCGTGGAGAGCGTCCAGGACTGGAGATCGACTGTTCCTCCTTGGTTCTCCAGAACGACTGCCTCACCAGTCAGGTCGCCCACGTTCACGACTTCTCGGATCTCAACAAGGGCGGGACCAGACGGGGTTAGCGTAGGAAGTTCCACGCCGTCCCGTTCTCCCGCTGGCGAGGCGTCAGAAGAAGCTGCAGTCGGGCCCAACGCTGCCGGGTCGGTGTCCCCCCCTTGGGGAATGATCAGGGTCTGACCGAGCTGCAGGAAGTCGGGGTTCGCTATGCCATTTGCGTCGATCAGCTCTTCAAGGGAGATGTCATATGCCTGGGCAATCCCGGACAACGTGTCTCCCTCCTTCACGGTATAGGTCACCGGGGGCAGTGGTGTGGGAGAGGGGGCGAGGGAGGGTGAGGGGGCCGCATCCGTCTGCGGCGTGGGGGTTGGTGGTGCGGAGACGCTCTCCTGCGGTCCCCCGCGCCAGATTAGGCCGATGCCCAGCACGACACCTCCTATCACAAGGGCAACGCCGGCAATCAATCCCCAGTTACGCGAGCGCATGGCCGACCGCCTCCATCTTGTTCAACACAGCTGGCTCTCATCACACCATTTTACCACGATTCAGTGAAATGGACGAAGACCTGTAGAGGTGCGTGGATGGCGCCGCAGGCTGATCTCTCAGCACCTGTGTCATAGATGGTGCACCCTCGCCTTGCTCTCTTCATACTCGACCCATTCTGTGCTCGAGGCCGGGCTCATGTCCATTGGATGATCTCTGTTCCTCGAGTTCCGAGTCCTTGCTCTGCCACACTGACCGTGCTATAATCTATTTTGAGCCCCTGTAGCTCAGACTGGACAGAGCAGGAACCTCCTAAGTTCAAGGTCGCGCGTTCGAATCGCGCCAGGGGCATGGAATAAGCGGCCTCCTCGAGTGGCGGTCGCTTTCTTTGTGCGTAGGCCCCTCAGGGGCGCCAAACATTCGTGCCGTTTTCATGCTGAGCGGAGGACAGAGTCAAGCGATGAGCATATTCCTAGAGGCCTTCTTGATCTTCGGGCTGCGCGTGCTGGGGATTACCATCAGCACGCTTTCGACGCTTATGACCGTCCAGGGCCGGAAGTTCTACGCCGTGGGGGCGGGCTTCTTCAGCTCACTGGTCTACGTTATCGCCATCGGCAAGGTGGTGGCGAATCTGGACAACGTATGGAACATCCTGGCCTATGCTGGTGGATTCGCAGGTGGGACGCTGGTGGGAATGGTGCTCGATCAGCGACTTGCACTGGGCTTCGCCGAGGTGCGATTCATCTCCACCGAGGACGGTCACGATGTGGCAGATGGGCTCCGCGAAGCAGGCTTCGGGGTGACGGAGCTGGAAGGGCATGGGCGCGAGAGAACAGTTGAGGTTGTCTCGGTTCTATGCCCGCGCAAGGATGTGAGAAATGTGCTGCAGATCGGCCGGGACGTCGACAATAGCGCCATTGTGACCGTGACGGAGCCTCGGTCAGTGGAGAGGGGCTACTGGAACCCCGAGAGGTTCCGTAGATGAGCGTCGCCAGAAGGTCTGGGCTCGAACCGCCCTGTCTTCCCTGGGAGGACAGAGACGGCGCGAGCCCGTAACACTCCGTGGCTGTCGCTAGCTGGCTACCACGTTCACCAGCCGACCAGGTACGTAGATCAGCCGTCTTACGGTCCTTCCCTCAAGGTGACGCTGGACGTTGTCATCCGCCAGGGCTGCTTCCTTCGCCTCCTCCTCGCTGATGTCCGCCGGGACCTCCATCCGACCGCGTAGTTTCCCGTTGACCTGTACAACCAGCGTGATCATCTCCTCGGCTGCCAGATCGGGTTCGAACTCGGGCCATGGCTGCTCGTGGATGCTGTACGGCTTCCCGGTTCGCGCCCACAACTCCTCGGTGATGAATGGGCAGCTTGGCGCGGTCAGGAGCAATAGGGTCTCGATCGCCTCGTCCCAAGCACCTGAGCTGTAGACCGGGGTCCTCTTCGCCTTCTGCAGGGTATTCGTGAATTCCATCAGGCGCGCAATCGAGGTGTTGAAGGAGAACGCCTCCATGTCATCGGTGACGCTCCGAATCGTCTGGTGCGTGGCGCGGCGCAAATCGGCGATCTGTTCCTCTGTGGGTGTCCCCTCATCTTCGCTTGGCTCCAGCACCAGGGTCCAGACGCGGTGCAGCCAACGGTAGACGCCCTGGATGCCCTGGGGGTCCCACGGGCCTCCCTGATCCCAGCGCCATCCGAACATCAAGTAGCCGCGCACGGTGTCAGCACCGTACTGCTCGACCAGATTGTCGGGAGAGATGACGTTGCCTCGGCTTTTCGACATCTTCTCACCGTCCTCGGCGAGGATGATCCCCTGGTTTCTCAGCACCAACATCGGCTCGTCGAAGTCAACCAGGCCCATGTCTCGCATCACCTTCGTGAAGAACCGCGTGTAGATCAGGTGCATCGTGGCGTGCTCAATGCCGCCGGTGTAGACGTCCACGGGCATCCAGTACTCGGCTTCCTCTGGATCGAATGGCACCGCGTTGCGGTGGAGCGGCTCATCTTCCTTGTAGTACGGGCTCAGATAGGCGTACTGATACCACGAGGAGTCCACGAAGGTGTCCATCGTGTCCGTCTCTCGCGTGGCGGGACCGCCGCACTCGGGACAGGTCGTGTGCAGGAAAGCTTCGTGATGCCTCAGTGGGCTCTCGCCGGTGGGTAGGAACTCAGCGTCCTCCGGCAGCTCAACCGGAAGGTCCTCATAGGGAACCGGGACGGTCCCGCATCTCTCGCAGTAGACGATCGGGATGGGCGCACCCCAGTATCGCTGGCGGCTGATCAGCCAGTCGCGCAGGCGGTAATTAACGTCAGGCTCGCCGACGCCCTGCTCCTTCAGCCAGTCCGTCACTTTCTCGACGGCCACGTCGCCCGGCGTGCCCGTGAAGGGGCCGGAGTTGATCATGGTGCCGTAGTCGGTGTGGAACAGCAGGTCCCGGTAGAAGGGCACGCCCCACAGCATCTCCATCACCGTGCGCTTGTCCGTGAGCTCCGGCTCCAACTCCTTGCACCGTGATAGGATCTCCTCTTCCTCTTCGTAGCCCCCGAAGCGTACCACACCATCGTCGAAGATGAAGAGCCATCGTGCGCCGACCACTTCCGTCCAGAAGCCGGTTCGGACATACTCCTGTGCCAGCTGCACGTAGCGGTCCACCTCACCCTTGTGCTCGTCCAGGGTGACGCAGATGGTGCCGTTCTCTTCCTGGAAAGGGATGCCGGCTTCGCTCAGGGCCTCGACGAAGCCCGTCCCCATTGTGCCGTGGGCCACGCATGATTTCGCCTGTCCGTCGGGGCGATCGATCACCGGGATGATGGGCAACCCATGCTGCAGGGCGAACTCGAAGTCCCGGTCGTCGTGCGCTGGTACCGCCATGATGGCGCCGGTGCCGTAGGTCATCATGACGTAGTCCGCGATCCAGATGGGGATGCGCTTGTCGTTGACCGGGTTGATGGCGTAGGCGCCGGTGAAGACGCCGGTCTTCTCTTTCTCGGTGGATAGCCGCTCGATCTCTGTGCGGCGCGAAGCCTCCACCTTGTATGCGTCGACTGCCTCGCGCTGTTCCTCCGTCTTCACCCCGTCCACCAGCGGATGCTCAGGAGCCAGCACCATGAACGTTGCGCCCCACAGCGTGTCCGGGCGAGTCGTGAAGACCTCGATCGGATCACCGTCTTCGGTCCGGAATACGACGTTCGCTCCCTCGCTGCGCCCGATCCAGTTGGTCTGCATGGTCACCACTCGGTCGGGCCAGTCGATGTCGGAGAAGTCCAACAGCTCGTCGGCGTAGTCGGTGATGCGCCAGAACCACTGGGCCAGCTCCTTCTTGATCACCGGCGTTCCACACCGCTCGCAGTGACGGTCCTCTCCCCAGACCTGCTCCCTTGCCAGCGTGGTGTTGCAGTTGGGGCAGAAATCGACCGCCGCTTCTTTGCGGTATGCGAGGCCCATCTCGTAGAAGCGCAAGAAGAACCACTGGTCCCAGCGGTAGTAGCCCGGGAGGCACGAGACAGCCTCGCGGTGCCAGTCGAACATGGCCCCCATGGAGCGCAGCTGTCGCTGCATATTCTCGATGTTCGACATGGTCCACTTCCGGGGATGGATCCCACGCTCGATGGCGGCATTCTCGGCCGGCAGGCCAAAGGCATCGAAGCCTATCGGGAACATGACGTTATAGCCCCTCATTCGCATGTAGCGCGCCCGGGCGTCGCTGGGGGCCATCGCGTACCAGTGCCCGATGTGGAAATCGCCACTGGGGTAGGGCAGCATCGTCAACGCATAGTGTTTGGGCGTGTCGTGATCGATCTCAGCCCGGTACAGGCCATCGTGCACCCATTTCTGATGCCACTTAACTTCTAGGTCCTGGGGAATGTAGTCGTCAACCATTTCTCTCTTCTCCTCTGACGAGAACAGGCGTCATCTCCGCCGCCATCTCAATCGGTTCCTCTCGGTCCGAACCGTGACGCACCCAGCGGCCTCCAGCGAGGAAAGCGCCGCCAGGACTGTGGTCCGGGTGAGGAAGTACGCAGTCGGTGTGGTGATCTCAAGCTGGAAGCGCTCGGCGATCTGCTGAACAAGGGACGATGTCCCGCGAGGTCGATCCAGCGCTTCGTAAACCTCCTCCCGAACGTTCTCGAGTCGCTCTTGATTGGCGTTGGAGATCTGCTCGATCTCTCCTTGCATGTAAGCCGGGCCATGGCCCGGAGCGAACCATTGGTATGGCTGATGGGGTAAGTCCCTCATCGTTTCAAGAGCCCTGTCCAGGTCGACACAGAACAGCACCTTGTGCTTCTCTATGGTCTCCTGGGGGAAGATCGCGTCGGCGCAGAAAAGGACCTCGTCCACAGCCACCCCGACCTGGTTGGGAGCGTGTCCCGGCAACGGCACGACGTCAACCTGGAAGACATCGATCTCCAGGGGGCCCGTGTCCACCGTGCCGGTCACCTGGCAAGGCTCGGCCAGGGTGAACTTCTGACGGAGCTCTGCGATGGGCGCCGCGCCGCCGAAGAGATAGAGCGGCTCGATGATCGGGTTCTCCATCATCGCCGCTTCCAGTTTCGGCGCGTAGAGGGGTACGTTCAGGCGTCGCTGGAGGAACCGAGCACCGCCGAAGTGATCGGCGTGGGCATGGGTGATGAAGATTGCCGTCAGCTTGACGCCTTTGCCCTCCACGATCCGCAAGGCCCTACGCCCGGCGTCGTCATCCAGGCCCGCGTCGATCAGGAGAGCTTGGTCATCTCGGATCACCAGACCCATGTTGGAACCGCTCTGCAAGTGAAAGATACCTGGTGCCAGCTCGGTGCACTCCATCGTCGATGCCTCGTCTATATGTCCCGATCAGGACGCCGCTGCGCGCGTCGTCCCTCAATCATCCTCCAAACCTGTAGCGGCCCTCTCGCCGTGGCGCTCCGCGTGATGCCAGCGGGGCGACGACCGCTCCTCCGTCGCCTGCAAACAGGTTTCCAGACCGTCGAGGGACAGTCTCCCCTCGAAACAGAAAAGCCCTCTCGCCTCAGGGGCGAAAGGGCTCCGCGGTACCACCCTGACTGAAGAACCCACTCAATGTCCGTCGAGGGCTCTCCCACTCATTACAGCTCGTTAACGAGAGCGACCCGTCGTCAGCTATCTCCAACGATCACCGACGCAGCTCCCAGGCGAGTTCAGCCTTTGTGGCGCTTCCCGTGGGCGCCGATTGCTGGGCTTCCACCTGGTCTTTCCCAGCTCGCTGAGGGGAATGGCCTACTACTCCTGTTCGCGGCCTTTCCTGACCTGAATTGTTCCACACAAAAAGAAGTGGACCCGGAGGGACTCGAACCCTCGACCCCCACAATGCCATTGTGGTGCGCTCCCAACTGTGCCACGGGCCCACGTTGGTAATGAGAGTGATGATGGAGCTGAGGGGACTCGAACCCCTGACCTCTACAGTGCGATTGTAGCGCTCTCCCAACTGAGCCACAGCCCCTTGCGCTGACCAATATTCTACCCGATATCGACTAGATGTCAAGGTTCGATGGGCGCGGTCCGGCTCGTGGTGTGGTGTTCGGGAGCGTCGACTCCGTGGATGACGTCGACCCCCCGGGGAAACAAACGCGACCCTCTCAACGTTGCCCTCAGCGGTGGGGCGACGAGGCCTAGAATCGGCCCTTCTGGGGGCACCAATCCCACATCGAGCCCAATTTTAGGCCAAAAGTGGGGCGTTTTGCCCACCGATATTGTTTCCCTCGCGACACCTTTTTTCTCGGGAACAAACCCTCAGATTCCGCGCAGATGGGGCGATGGACAAGCAACGAGAGCGGTAGCGGTGTTAAGGTTCTACAAGGGAGTATACCACAAGACAGAGGGGTTGTCAAGAAGGGATTCTCATAATACCGAAACGGAAACGGCCAGCTGCAGTGTCTCGTCGCAGCTCATCCAGCACCGTCTCCAACTCCCTTAACGTCGTTACAGTTGCGATGCGGTTGAGGAACGTCTGCAGGTCCGGGCTGCGGGCGAATAGCTCCTGCACGGCGGGGCCTATAGGGTCCTCGCCTGCCGCCCCAGGCTCTGCGGCGTAGGCCCCGTGGAAGGCGAAGTAGGCTTGGTTGAGCTTCCGGATGGCGTAGCCGTGCTCGACAAATATCTTCCGCCGCTGCTCCATATAGGCTTCCGCCTCCTCGATCTTTCCCTCTTGCAGGAGCTTATCCACGCGGATGCGCGTCTCTCGCATCTCCAGGCGGAAGTTGAACGCCGGGCGCTGCAGGGGTCCGTTGTCCTCCTGTTCCTCAGGTTCCGGTGTCGGCTCTGGCTCCGGTGGGAGGTGTTGGGGATAGTAGCGCGCTACGACCTTACGTCCGACGTCCTTCCCCACGATGGAGGCTACCGTCTCATTGATTCTGCGGGTCTCCCCGGAGGACTGGTATTTCCGCCCCAGCGGCCTCGGAGCCAGGTAGTGGTGCGTCCATTCGTGAGCAACTACCTCGGTGACCCAGTTGATTGAGGTGCTTTCCAACACCATCGAGGGGTAGGCAGAGAGCCCTCCGATGGCGGTGACCAGGGATGAGACGTCGAACGTGGCATCGATCTCCCCCTCAATCGCCTCCTGTTCTGAGACATCCAGCCCGTGCGTCAGACTCAGCTGGTGAAGGGTTTCGATGCGATCCCGGGGTGAGATGATGAGGAGGCGGGGAAGGGGAGTGAAATGGACCGCAACGGGAGGGAGTTCTTGACCGAGCACGCCGAAGCCTTCCTCCTCCAGGACGGAAGCGACCTGTTCCTCGAGGATCGCCTCGGCGGTCGACTGGCGCGCGCTGATCGCCTCCCGCAGCTCGTCACGTCTGGCTCTCAGCTCAGCCGTCGCTTCGTCGGCATCCTCGATATCAGGATCGACGTAGATCCGATGGATCTCTCCTTCGAGACGCTGTGTCTCGGCTACCAGGTCGAGGTAGTCGAGCAGGAGGTCGCGCCGATCCTCCTCAGCCACATAGTGGTGGGGAGAGAGGAGACTGTGCCCCAGCTTCTGCCAGATCGTCTCTATCTCCCAGCTGACGAAGTTGAATCGCTCGTGGGCCAACTCGCGGTTGACCCGGGCTTCTATGCTCGCCGGGGGCGGGTTCTCAATGGAGAAGACGAGGAGCAGCGTGAGCAGAAGCAGCGCCAGCTTCCAGTGCTGAGCGACGTGCTCCAAACGTCTTATGAAATGGTTGATCGATGTGCGGGCAATCGTCATCCCGGGAATCCGTTATGAATGGTCGGCGACCCACCGGGGGCGCGAGAACACAGAGAGGGAGGCACGGTATGGAGGCAGAGGGTCAGGCGAGAGAGGAGAGTGCCAGTCGGATTCGCTCCTCGACGGTCAGCTCCTCGTCACGGGGAAGGCTCTGCAATGCCGACTGTGCCTCTACCAGGCTAAAGCCTAGCTCCGTCAGTGCGGAGACAACCTCTGCGTCGGCGTCGGTGAGCAAGGGTGTCGCTCTCCCCTCAGCGGGGATAACCTGGTCTTTCAAGTGGAAGATGATCTTCTTGGCGGTCTTCGAGCCGACGCCGGGCACGCGAGTCAGCAGAGCGGGCTCGTCGCGCAGGACGGCCTGACGCAGGGCGTCCGGCGAGATGGTGCTCAGAAGCGACAGAGCGACCGTGGGGCCCACGCCGGAGATGTCGAGCAGGAGCTCAAACAATGCTCGCTTCTCCCTCGTAAGGAACCCGTACAGTGCCAGGCTATTCTCACGCACGTGGAAGTGAGTGAACAGCTCCACCGGCTGTTCCACAGACCTGACCTGCTCCAGGACATCAGAGGGGACATGGACCTGGAAGCCCACGCCGGCGGCGCGAATGACCACGTATCCGTCGCCCGTCTCCCACACCACGCCGCTGATTTTCGAGATCATTGGGGGTTATTGAGCCAGCTCTGACAGTGTCTTGAGGCGGCTGGAATGGAGATGGCAGATTGCGACGGCCAACGCATCGGCGGCGTCGTCGGGGCGGGGGGGCTCGCTTAGATCCAAGAGGATCTTCACCATCTCCTGCATCTGCGTCTTGTCCGCGCTGCCATAGCCGGTCACCGCCTGCTTAATCGCCAGGGGGGTATACTCGCTCACCGGAAGGCCGGCATCCGCCAGGGCGAGCAACGCCACGCCCCGGGCCTGCCCGACGCTCATGGCCGTACGGACGTTCTTACTGAAGAAAAGCTCCTCCACAGCGGCCTCGGTCGGCTGGTACTTCTCTGCGAGCTGTCTGATGGCGCGATGGATCTCCTGCAGACGGGCAGGCATGGGTTGATCAGCCCCGGTCCGTATCACGCCGCTGGCCAGCGCTTTCAGCTGGCCTCCCATCTCCTCCAGAACGCCATAGCCAGTGGTAGCCGTGCCAGGGTCGATGCCGAGCACCCGTCTCGCGCTGTCGGCAGCTTTGTCCGCGATGATGTTAGCCGTTCCCTTCATACTTCGCGATCACGTCGTCGGCGATCTCGAGGTTGCAGTGGACCTCCTGAACGTCATCCAGGTCCTCGAGGGTGTCGATGACGCGCATCACCCGGAGCGTCTCCTTCTCGTCAAGCCTCACGGCACCTTTGGGCACCATGGTCAGCCGGGCTGCTTCGGTGGGAATCCCGGCTGCGTCCAGCGCCTCCTGCACGGCGGCGAAGCGGCTCGGGACGGCGTATATCTCGATGAGGTCGGTACCGAAGTCGACGTCGTCGGCTCCGGCCTCCACAACCACGTCGAAGACCTGCTCCTCGTCGACGTGGTCAGGCTTGATGGCGATGTATCCCTTGCGTTCGAACTGCCACTGTACGGCACCGGCCTCGGCAAGGCTGCCCCCGTTGGCGGCGAAGGCGTTGCGGAGATCGGACGCGGTGCGGTTCCGGTTATCTGTGACCGTGTGCACCAGCAAGGCGATACCATTGGAGGCGTATCCCTCGTAGACGATCTCCTCCAAGTCTGTGCCTTCGAGCTCGCCGGTCCCTCGTTTAATGGCGCGCTCGATATTCTCCTTGGGCATATTGGCGTCCTTGGCCTTGTCGATGGCCAGACGCAGCTGGAGGTTGAACTCCGGATCGCCCCCGCCCTGTCGGGCTGCTACGGTGATCTCACGGACCAGTTTGGTGAAGAGCTTGCCCCGTCGGCGGTCTTCTCTCTTTTTCTGGTGCTTGATATTGGCCCAGTGGCTGTGACCGGACATATCTTACACCTCCTCCCTGATTACGGTTTTCCTGGTACTCATATTTCCTGATAACATTGTAGCCGATATCGGTGAGATCTGCAATCAGAGCTCGTTCGTAGGTGTAGGCGGAGGTGGGGACGACGAGGACCGGGTGGCCCCTGTTCCAGTGTGTGAGATGCGGCTGGCTGGTCAGCGGGAGGGTATGGAGATGGCTATCCGTCTTGATGCGGGATCTGTCGAGGCTATCCGTCAGGAGGTGGGAGTTGGATTCGTCGTTGGTGTCACCCCTACTCTCGGGCTTCCGGCTCGCGTCGGTCAGCCTGCCGCCGCCGTTTCCCCACCTCCTCGACGTATTCGAGCGATTGGTGGCGGAAGTAGGTGTCGTATAGCCTGGCGTAATGCCCGCCCTGGGCCATCAACGCGTCGTGATCGCCCTCCTCGATGATACGCCCCTCCTGCAGCACGATGATGCGGTCGACGGCCCGCACGGTGGAGAGACGATGCGCGATGAGGATGGAGGTACTGTGCTGGAGGATCAGGTCGATCGCCTCCTGGATCTGTGTCTCCGTGAAGGGGTCTACGCTGGCTGTCGCCTCATCGAGGATGAAGATGGCCGGTTCCTGTGCCAGGACCCGCATTAGCGCCACCAATTGGCGCTGCCCCATAGAGAGCCTTCCCCCGCGCTCACCGACGCTGGTGTCCAGACCATTTGGCAGGGTATCGAGCCAATCGCCTCTGCCAATGCGGTTCGCCAGGGCTTCGATCTCGGCGTCGCTCATGTGGGGAGCTGCGTAGCGGACGTTCTCGGCCACCGTCCCCGAGAAGAGGAAGGGGGACTGAGAGACGATGCCGAGCTGGGTTCGATAGTCGTGCAAGTCAAAGGTGCGGATATCCTGTCCGTCGATGAGAATCTGGCCTCTCTCGAACTCGTAGAAACGGGCGATCAACTTGGCGATACTGCTCTTGCCCGCGCCGGTGTGGCCTACCAGGGCCACGCTCTCGCCAGCGGCGATATGGAGCGAGAAGTCCTCCAGCACCTGCTCTTCGTCGGTGTAGCGGAAATCGACGTCCTGGAACTGGATCTCGCCTTCGAGACGTTCGACCGGGTTCTCCTCAACCTGCCGTACCGTGGCCTCGGCGTCGATCAGGGCGAAGATGCGCTCGGATGCCGAGAGCCCGGCCTGGAACTGGCTCCAGAAGGCAGCCACGTTGATCAAGGGGAACCAGAAGCGGTCCACGGAGCGCAGGAACAGATACCAGTTACCGACCGAGATGTCCTCGTCGACCGTGGTCCGCCCACCCCAATAGACGAGGATGGCCGTGCCGACCCCCGAGAGAGCGTTGAGGACGGGAAAGACGACCGACAGGGTGAGTCCCCGGCGAAGGTTGACGTGGTAGGATCGTTCGTTGACCTCGCTGAACTCCTGGTAGATGGCTGCCTCCTGCCGGAAGATCTTGGCGACGGCGATGCCGGTCACCGCTTCCTGAATGGCGGCGTTGACCTCGGCCAGGACCCGGAAGCCCTCTCGCGTCACCCGACGGGCAACGCGTCGGAACCCCAATGCCAGGAGCATCACCAGGGGGGACATGAGCACCAGCGCCAATGTCAAGCGCCAGGAAATCTGGAACAGCCGGACCAACAGGATGGCTATGAGGGTCAACTGGCTCAACAGGTCGGTGACCAGCTGGACGACGTTGGCGAACTCCTCGGTGTCGGAGGTGATGCGGCTGATGATGCGGCCCGAGCGGAACTCGTCGAAGAACGACATGTCGTGCTGGACGACGGCATCGAAGGCGTCCTTGCGCAGAGCGCGCACCACGTCACCGATAATGCGGGCAGTAAGGCGACGGCGGAGCCAATTGCCGGCCCAGTTGAAGATGCCCGTGGCGAGCACCGCGGCGCCAAGCACCAGGATCAGGCGCAGGGGCATCGCGTCCACATCCTGAAGCAGATCGTCGAGCCCACGCGATATGATGAACAGCTGCTCTGCGCCCACGAACGCTATGGCGACGATGGCCACAGCGACGATGAGGGCGCGCTTCCTGTGGGGCGCGAAGTACCCTACGATGCGCCGCAGCAGCTCCCGGTCGCTGTACTCGCGATCGTACGCTTCTCTGTCGAGGCCGTGAAATAAGGACATAGGTGCTAGGCGATGGTAGACGGCGGAGAGAGGCTCATCGGGCCATCTCCGGGCCGCGACGGGCTGGGACGGGCACCAGCCTTTCGTGTGGCTCTCTAGCGCTCATAGCGGGCGAAGATATTCCGATACGCCTGAGATTCCTGCATAAGATCCTCATGGGTCCCCACTGCGGCCACTCTCCCCTTGCGCATCACAACGATGAGGTCGGCCCAGCGAATCTGGGACAGTCTGTGGGTGATCAGGAAGGTAGTTCGTCCCTTGGCCGCCCGTTCAATGGCCTGTTGGATGCGATCCTCGGTCTCGCTGTCGATGGCGCTGGTGGCGTCGTCGAGGATCAGGATGGCGGGTTCGGTCAGGAACGCGCGCGCGATCGCCAAGCGTTGGGCCTGGCCGCCCGACAGGGTGGCTCCGCGTTCCCCGATGACGGTCTGGTAGCCTTCCTCGAGCTCGGTGACGAAGTCGTGGGCCTGTGCGGCCCTGGCAGCCTCCAGGACATCCTCGTGGTCGGCGTCGGGACAGCCGAAGGCGATATTCTCCTCGATGGGTCGCGAGAAGAGGAAGATGTCCTGTTCAATGGTCGAAATCTGACGGCGGAGTGCCTCCAGATTCCAGTCGCGGACGTCGACATCGTCGACGAGGACACGCCCCTCGTCAACGTCGTAGATGCGGCTGATCAGCTTGGCCATGGTGCTCTTGCCTGATCCAGTCTGGCCGACGACGGCCACTGTCTGTCCGGGCTCGACGTGGAAGCTTACGTCCTGGAGGGCGACGTTGCCGTTTTCCAGGGCACAAGCCTCCCCGGGAGGATTGTAGCAGAACCCGACGTCCTGGAAGGTGACGCTGCCTTCCATGGGCGCTTCGTATCCGGTCACGTTCTGGTCAAGCTCCGTCTGGTAGTTGATCAACTCGAGGATGCGGCGGGCGCTGGCAATCCCCGACGACACGCGGGAGTAGGCGAACTGAGCGGCGAAGGTGGGGAAGCCGAAGAGGAGGAGCAGGCCGTTGAAGGAGACGACGCTGTCCAATCCGATGGCGCCGGCCCGGAAGAGCAAGAGGCTGTGGAAGAAGCCGAGGCCCTGGAGGAGGCCGAGGAGCAACAGTGGAATGAACCGGGCCTCGATATCGCCCTGGTCCACATACGCGTCGCGCCAATTCGCCGTCTTGTCCGCAAAGCGCTCACTCTCGAAGTCCTCCTGAGCGGCGCCCTTGACGGTCTCAATGCCATCAACGGCCTCGGCCAATGTGGTGTTCATCTGACCGAAGCGCCGACGGACGCGCTCGGTCGCCGGTCGGAGCTGGAGGAGGTAGCCTCGCACGGAGAGCACGTAAGCCAGCAAGTATAGGAGCGGAGTGACAACGAGCTGGGGATGGATGGAAGGGGCGATGAAAAGCGGCATGAACAAGAAGTTGGCGGAGCCAATGACGAGATTAACCCCAGGGTTGAACATGAGGTTGATCTCGCGCACATCGTTGGTGGCCCGGGCCATGAGGTCCCCGGTGGGCTGCATGTCGTGAAAGGACATGCTCTTGCCAATGAGGCTGGCGTACAACTCGTCGCGGATGTCCCGCTCCAGCCGCTGACCGAGCACCTCGCTGGACCAGTTCCGCATCAGCTGGAGAACGAGGCCTCGAAAGAGCTGTGACCCGGCCACCAGCGCGGATGCGATGGTGAGACCGCGGACATCGGCGGGGGTGGCGGTGACAGCCTCGACGGCACGCCCGATGAGAAGCTGCATGGCTGCTGCCAACACCGCGTTCCCAGTGGCACCAAAGAGCATGCCGGCGATGAAGAGCTTGTGGCGCCTGACGTGCGACAGGATCCAACGGACCGGCCCGCGGCGGTCAGATTCCCAGTCTCGAGAAACCTCGAATTCGCTAACAGTCATCGCATCTCAAGCGCAACAAAAGCCACCCTTCCCAAACGCGGGTGGCGACCGTCTGCTCATGTGCCTCCTCAGCGGCATTCGGAGAAGGATCAGTCACACGCACTCGACCGACATCTTGGCCTCAGGTCAGAACTATCCCCCTTGTTGGCCGTCCTGCAGGTTGCTATTGCCACAGTGCCTGTCAGGATTCCCTCCTTCTGAAGCCACGGTGTAGTCTACCGGCAAAGGAGGTCCCTGTCAAGAACAGGCTGGTCTGCAACGTTTGTTGCCGATGGGCTCAAGGGGCCGCCGAGATCTAAGACCACTCCGCCGAGGAGGAAGCCGTGCTGCCATCTGTCGCCCTGCCCGTGCGGCGAGGGGGCGTGGAGTCTGTGTCCCCAGTGCGGACTATTGTGCGTTGCCCGTGTAGTCCTGTAGCTCGAGGTAGATCACCTTCGGCTCGAAATCCGGGGTCACAAACGTGTAGTGGTCTTGGTAACTGTAGGTGGGGGCAGGGTAGCGAAAGACCCACATGGCGACGGACTCGCACCACGGCCAGTGGCGGCGGGCCCACCGGTAGGCGGAGACGGTGTATTGGATGCGTTGGGCGGGGGTGACCGCCTCCGTCCGGCGCGGGTGGTCGTTCCAACCGGCCTCGGTGACGTAGACTGGCTTGTCGGCATCGCCGTGGGCCACCATGATGTCGCGGAGGAGCTCGACGCGGCGGAAGTTGATGGCGTCCGGTTGGGGCGGCTCCTCGGGAGGAGAGGTCTGGCCGTAGGCGTGAGCGGCGAGGGCGTCGAAGTAGGGCGCCGCGCCTGCCTCGTATAGACGCTCCAAGTAGATCAAGTCGCTCAGGGCGGCCGGGCTCCCCTCCGGTTCGAGGGTGGGGGCGAGGGCTCCGGCCAGGACGACCACGTTGGGATTGGCGGCGTGGGCGCGGGGGTACACCTGGCGGAGGAGATCGGCGTATGCCTGTGGGTCCACCGGCCGATACCCCCACTCGAAGCTGAGGTTCGGTTCGTTCCAGATGATGACGTGGTCTACGCGCCCCCGGTAGCGGGCGACAAACTCGGCGACGAAGTCGCCGAACTCGCCGTAGTGAACGGCGTCCAGGTAGGTAAGCGTCGTAGCCTGCTCGACGTCGGGATCCGATCCCTCCGGGCGCGCCCAGTCGGGGACCCAGCCCAGCCGGGCGATCACCGTGAGCCCCTGATTTTCGGCGTAGCGGACTACTGTGTCACTGTGGCTCCAGGAGAACCGGTCTTCTTCTGGCTCAATGTACGGCCAAGGGAAGAACTCGACGATCCAGGGGGCGCCCATCTCACGCACCAACCGTAGGGTCTGCTGGATCTTCCACGCCTCCACTTCGTCGGTAAGACGTGTGTGAACGCCGACGACGGGGTTTGTGGTGCTCACGGACTGGGGTGGGTCGGGAATGACGAGGGCGTGGGGTGGGCGGATAGATCTCAAGAGGAAGGCGATGAGGAGCAATCGGAGAAGGTGCCAGGGTCGTGGAAGGCCGACCTGGCCAAGGACTTTGCCTCGAAGGCGGGACCAGACAGAGCGAGCACGGTTGGAAGGTTTCATGCTTGGGGCTGACGAGGAGAACGCGAAGAGGGAAGCACCGCTTCCCTCCCGGCAAAGTCTGTAGCTCCTCGGGGAGGATTTGAACCTCCAACCTACCGGTTAACAGCCGGCCGCTCTACCATTGAGCTACCGAGGATTGTGCTACAGCAAATATTATACTGGGAGGGAGCTGCCTGTCAAGTTATGCGCTTGCTCCGAACCCGCTAGGTGGTATAGTAGCCGCGTGAAGACCGGTGCAACCCTTCATCAGTGGTAATGCTCTCGCACGAGCGACAGGAGCAGTATCGTCGGCGGTACAGCGAGGGGCACCCCGGCTGGCAGCCCAGCACCCTTGTCTATCAGGATCTGGTGGCCCGGCATCTGGTTGACGAGGCACGCGCGCTTGACCTGGGATGCGGGCGGGGCGGTGTGATGGAACGGCTCCACACGAGAGCTGGCGTGGCGGTCGGCCTGGATCCAGACGGGGGGTCGCTCTCCCAGCACCGAGCGCCAGGGCTTGCCCTGTCGTGCGGCGTAGCGGAGGCGCTTCCCTATGGTGATGGCACCTTCGATCTGGTCTGCAGCTCCTGGGTATTGGAGCATCTGGAGGATCCTGACGTGGCTTTCGGCGAGGCGTCGCGGGTGCTTACGCCCGGGGGGCGCTTCGTCTTCCTCACGCCCAATCTCCTTCATCCCCTCTTGATGCTCAACCGTGCTCTTCGTTGGACGCAGGGGCGGCTGGTCGATTGGCTCTACGGTCGCGCCGAGCCCGACATCTTCCCTGCCTTGTATCGCGCCAACACGGCAACGGCAATTGACCGGCTGGCGCGGAGAGCCGGCATGGAGCGGGTTTCAGTTCAGTTTATCGGCGATCCCACCTACCTGGCGTTCAACGAGCCCCTGTTCCGATTCGGCTGCGTTCTGGAACGGGTCATCCCGCGACGGATGCGAGTGCATCTGGTGGGCGAATATACCGGCGTCTAGCGGGCCTGCTCCTCCGCGACGTTCAGGCCGCAGGCGACGTTTGGAAGGCCCTGACGACACCGCACACAGTTCCCTTGCCTTCAATCTCCCGACGCGTTACAATCTGGAGACTGCAAGCAGACTCGCATAGGTAATGGAGAGCATGGTCGAGCTGTTGGATCGCATTCAAAACCAGATTGAGTCCCTGCCCCGGAGGCCGGGCGTCTATCTGATGCGCGACGTGAATGACGACGTGGTCTACATCGGGAAGACGGTCGATCTGCGGAACCGGGTGCGCTCTTACTTCCACGCGTCGGCCCTGGAGCATCCCAAGACACGGGCGCTGGTGTCCGAGATCGACGAGCTCGAGTTCATCGTCACCGACTCCGAGCTGGAGGCGTTGATCCTCGAGGCGAACCTGATCAAGAAGCACCGGCCGCGGTACAACGTGCGCTTCAAGGACGACAAGCGTTACCCCTACATAAAGGTGACGGTAGCGGCTGCATACCCTAAAGTCACGATCACGCGCCGCATCGAACAGGATGGCAGCCGCTACTTTGGCCCTTATACGTCCTCCTCGGCGGTGCATGAGACTCTGGACCTGCTGCGGAAGTCGTTTCCCTATCTGACGTGCAACCGCGACATCACGGGCGAGGATGAACGTGCCTGTCTTTACCACGAGATCAAACGTTGCCTGGGGCCGTGCATCGGTGCGGTGTCGAAGGCGGAGTACCGAAGGATGATCGACGACCTGATCCGCTTCCTCGAGGGCCGCGGCGAGGAGGTAATCATCGATCTGGAGGAGCGGATGCGCAAGGCTGCCGATGACTGGGACTATGAGCAAGCGGCCTCGCTCCGCGACCAGCTGCGGGCTGTCCAGAGCATTGTGAGACAGCAGAAGGTTGTCTCTGTAGCCGGGACCGACCAGGACGTGATCGCTTTCGCGCGCGAAGAGGATGATGCGTGTGTGCAAGTGTTCTTCATTCGCGGCGGGAAGCTTCTCGGGCGTGAATACTTCGTGCTGGAGGGGGCACGTGAAGAGGATGATCGCCACGTGATGAGCGCGTTTCTCAAGCAGTTCTACGAGGAGGCAGCTTACGTTCCTCCCGAGGTGCTCCTTCCCCAACAAGTTGATGAGGCACTGATCATTGAGCGATGGCTGAAGCGGAAGCGGGGAGATACGGTGACGCTTCGCGTGCCTCGTCGAGGGAAGAAGCGGCAGTTGGTGAAGATGGCAGCTGAGAACGCCGCCGAGACACTGGCAGCGCTGCGCGTCCAGTGGCAGGCGGATGCTCACAAGCAAGAGGAGGCCCTGGCTCAGCTTGCAGAGATCCTGGAACTGCCCCAGGCACCCGTTCGCATCGAATGCTACGACATCTCCACGACGCAAGGGGTTGAGACCACGGGCAGCATGGTCGTGTTCGTGCAGGGTGTGCCGCGTAAGTCGACCTATCGGCGGTTCAACGTCGATACCGTCGATGGACAAGACGACTATGCCGGTATGCGGAACGTGCTGGATCGCCGCTTCCGCCGCTGGCAGATCGCCCAGTCAGAGGAGATGCTGGGGACGCGCGACATAAAGGGTTGGGCCAAGCTACCAGACCTGCTGCTCGTGGATGGCGGGAAAGGACAGCTAGCGGTGGCCGTGGACGTACTGGAGTCGTATGGTCTGTTGAGTGACGTTCCGGTTGCGGCTCTGGCCAAGCGGCGTGAGGAGATCTTCCTGCCAGGGCGATCCAAACCGGTATTGCTGCCTCGCCGTTCGCCGGGCCTCTTCCTGGTGCAGCGTGTCCGGGACGAGGCGCACCGCTTCGCCATAAGGCATCACCGCACGCGCCGACGCAAAGCGGGACTGACGTCTCAATTGGAGGGTATCCCTGGCATCGGGCCCGCGCGGCGGAAAGCGCTTCTGCAACGGTTCGGATCCATTGAGGCGATCCAGGCGGCCACCCTGGAGGAGTTGGACGCGGTGCCCGGCCTTCCTCACTCCGTGGCCGAGGCGATCAAGGATCGACTCTAGCTGTTCCTCGCTGCTGAGCGCCCTTCGCGAGGTGTGATGGACGTTCCGCGCAATGGCTTCTGAGCGTGGCTTGGGTCGATGTCCTCGCCGCGTGCAGGGTCAATTGTCAGGTTCGGTGATTTGTGCTATAATCGCAAGACAAATCAGATGCGCACTGCTTTGAGCCGGGCGCGTTGCCGAACAGCTGTGGTCTCCGGAGAGCAATTGCGAACCCCAGGTGCGATCTCAAGCGGGCGAGCGGGCGTAGGCCCACGCTTGATGCGGGAATTCAAATCAGCTCGGCCGTACAGCAGAGAGCCTAGATGCTGGCGGCCGTTCTATCGAATTCTGGCGGGACACTCTAGACCTCGGACGGTGTGAGGTCTGATCTGAGAATCGTTCTCAGCTTCAATTACCGACGTTCCTGATTCGGACTTGGTTTGGCCGAGGCCATGGCATGGTTGACGGCTAGCCAAGTCTGTGTGTTTGTGTCAATGAAGATGATTGTCAAGAAGAGGCAGGATGAAGCCAGGGAGCTCCGGCGTGAATTGGAAGAGTTGCGGGAACAGATCGCCACGCTGGAGACGGCCGTTGCAGAGAAGCCCGACTATGGCATGGGCGAGGGAGACCCGTCTATCACAAGATGGGAGCTCGACCAGGCCATGTTGGGTGGTCTCAAGGAACGTGTCGCGGCTCTCGAGCAGCAGCTCTCGCGAATCAGCCAGGGAACCTACGGCGTCTGCGAGCGGTGCGGCAGGCCAATCGATCCTGATCGATTGGCGGTCTTGCCGGATACGAGTATATGTGTGGAGTGCGCCCGATCCGGTGATGGCTAGCTGTGTGCGGGATCCACAAGCCGGGTTGCAGTATGAGTGACGTGAAGGCAAATAGAAACTGGAAGGAGGTGAGTAGAGGTTGACGAAGGTTGAACTACGACCAGGAGAGTCTCAGAACAGCTTGCTCAAGCGGTTTCGAAAGAAGGTCGCTCGTTCTCGAATCCTGAGCACGGTGAAGAAGAAACGATACTACGTTTCCGACAGCGAAAAGAAGCGTATCGCTCGACGAAAGGCGATTCGTCGGGAAAGGAAACGGCGGCAGAAGGAAGAGGAGCGATACGGATACTAGCCTGATGGATCAACCGCGCACTGATATGCAGGAGCAGTTGTCGGCGTTGATTGAGGGAGACTACGACTATACGCTCCCGAAGCGTGGGGACATCTGTGAGGCCGTCATCTTGTTCGTTGGCAAGGACGAGGTGATCGTGGACGTGGGAGCGAAGCGGGATGGCGTCGTCCCACGCAAGGACCTGCAGCTGCTGGATGAGAGCTATCGCGCCAGCCTCCGGGCCGGTGACTGTGTCCCGGTTCGCATCCGCGACATCCACGCAAGCGGAGACGGCATCGTCGTCTCTCTGAGCGAGGGTCTGGCGGAGCAAGACTGGCTGCGTGCAGAGGAACTGCTGGAGGATGGAGAGGTCTGCGAGGCAGAGGTCACGGATGTGAATAGCGGAGGCGTGTTGGTCTCCTTCGGCCGGGTGCGCGGTTTTGTACCCAACTCCCACCTCTCCTCGGTCGCGCCGGGGCTGCGCGGGTCGCGTCTTCTGGAGGCTAAATCCGACCTAGTGGGGAATAGGCTGACCCTCACCGTTCTGGAGGTAGAGCAGCGTCGTCGTCGGCTTATCCTATCAGAGCGGGCTGCAAATCAGCATCGCCGGCAGAAGTTGCTGGGCGAGCTGGAAGAGGACGGCGTACGCGCGGGGGTCGTCCGCAATCTGGTTGACTACGGGGCCTTCGTGGATCTGGGGGGCGTCGATGGCCTGATCCACATCTCGGAGCTGGCTTGGAGACATCTGGATCATCCAAGTGACGTGCTGAGCGTCGGCGATGAGGTTGAGGTGAAGATCCTGAGCGTGGATCGGCAGCGAGAGCGGATTGAACTGAGCCGAAAGGAGCTGCTGCCGGATCCCTGGCCGGCAGTGGTGGGAGAGCTTGAGGTGGATCAGGTCGTGGAAGGTCGGGTGACTAACGTCGTCGATTTCGGCGCGTTTGTGGATGTGGGGCAGGGAGTGGAAGGGTTGGTTCACACATCCGAGATGCCCGAAGGCAAGGTCACGTGCGCCAGGCTCAGTCGCGAGACGCCGATCCAGGTACGGGTATTGGACGTCGATTCGTCGAAGCGACGCCTCGCTCTGAGCATGCGGGGTGTTCCGAGTGTGACCTTCTCTGGCGAGGAGGCGGTGGATCGCTCGGTTGCGTGAGTTGTGAGGTATCTAGAGAAGGGTCCTCCATGGGGGACAAACTCAAGATTGTGGTGTGCCAGCGCTGTGGGCGGGGCTTTGTGTTGACCGCAACGTACCGCGATTTCCTGATGCGTTGGGGGAGGCAGGTGGTCGTGCCGGTGGTGTGTCCGAGCTGTTTCCTGGACGCGGGGCCGTTGCCGAAGAAACGGGGACAGGTGAAGTGGTTCAGCTCTCGCAAGCGGTACGGCTTTATTGCTGCAGGGGAGAATGAAGATGTGTTCTTCCATCAGCAGCAACTGCTTGACAATGGCGAGGTGGAACCACACAAGGGCCAACTTGCACGATTCCACGTGCGACGCACGCCAAAAGGTCCCGAGGCCCTCAACGTCGAGATTGAAGGGTAATTGATGTCCTCCTATCAGGTTCAGTTGCGTGAGATAAGGCTGGCAACGGATGGGACTGATGACGTGGCCGTGTTCGAGGTCACGCGTGAGGACGATGATGAGACGTGGGTTGTGCCCGCGTACCTGTCGCCTCTCTTCCGGCTCATGAGAATGTCAGCGAGCGCCTCTGCGGACAGTCGACGAGAGATGGTCGCCGGGTTAGGAGCCCGGGCCATCATGGAGCAGCTCCGCCACGGTGCGGAGCCGTCGCAGCTGGGGTCGTTCCTGTTCGCCCTGGACTATCCAGGCGCCCCAGAGGATCCTGCGCCGCTGTCGTTCCACGAGCAGGCGACGATCAAAGTCGAGGAGAATCAGAGTAGCCCAAGTTGAAGTAGACAAAAGGAGACGAAGCAAAGTGTCTGATCGAGTAACAGGGAACATCAAGTGGTTCGATCATCAAAAGCGGTACGGTTTCATCAGACGTAACGACGGGAAGCCTGACGTTTTCGTGCATATGAACGACTTCCGGGACCGGATGGACGCGTATTGGCTGCGGCGAGGCGACACGGTCGAGTTTGGGGTTGAGCAGGCCGACAAAGGTCCTCGAGCCCAAGAGGTGGTCGTCGTTCATTCGTAAGCGCTGGTACGCGCTGGCCCTCAGGTAACCGTAACGCAGCGATCGGCACGGTGTGGAACGTGCTGACGCAGAAAACCGAATATCCAGGTCTCTGGCTCACACACTGATGAGTTCACCCGGCCGCGAATCGCCCTCATAGACCGCAGTGACGATCGTCTTCCCTCAGGGTCACCGCTTGCCATCGGCGCGATGCCGGCCATCGTTCCGATGGCGGCCATCGTTCTGATGGCGAGTCGTGAGCGGTGTTGGGCAACAGAGCAAGGGCGGGAGTGTTTCGGCGGACGCAGGGGCTGAGTTGTTATTGGCGTCAAGGATCGAGTTATTCTCTGTTATCGAGCAATCATGTCCTTGTGGCCCTTTAAGAGCTGGGAAACCGAGGCAGAATAAGACAGGTAGGAGGAGGCGAGATGTTCAATACCGGTGATGCGATTGTCCATCCTACTCGTGGCGTCGGCGTGGTGGTTGACATTCAGGAACGAGAATGGCAGGGAACCAGCAGCAAGTATTATCAGATTGAACTGCTCGGCCGCGAGCCGAGCCTTAGGCTGATGATCCCCATCAAGGAGGCCGACGAACTGGGGATTCGGCGAGCGATTCAGCGGTCCGAGCTAGAGCAGGTATGGCAGGTGTTGCGCTCCGAACCAGAGGAGTTGCCGAAGAACCATAAGACGCGTCATAAGCTCTTGAGTGAGAAGCTACACGCCGGGGATGTGTTCCTGGTCGCGGAGGTGCTGAGGGATCTGACCTGGCGGCAGAAGGAGGAAGATCACCTGACCACTCGGGGGAAGCGCGTTTACAAGGAAGCTCTGATGTTCCTCGCTGGAGAGATCGCCGCCGCACAGGGGGTCGATGTGGCGGAAGCCAAGGTGCAGATCAGGGAGAAATTGAGGACGATCCTGTCATCTTAGATGTCCTCTGACGTGTCAACTCGTAGCAGGGCCCGCTGTGACCTCGCAGCGGGCCCTGGCCTGTGTAGGTTGACAGGGTAAGAAAGACATAAGAAGTAGATGAGAGAGCCTCGAGCAGGGGGTAAGAGCCTTGACATCTCTGAAGCGCATGGTATTATTGTCTGCGTGTTAGCACTCTCTGCCTATGAGTGCTAAGAGCCGTTGACAAGCCTACTATCATGCTGAACGCAGGAGGTGACAAGATGAGCGTTAACATCAAGCCGTTGGGCTCTCGAGTGGTCGTTGCACCGATCGAGAAGGACGTTGAGACTTTCGCAGGTGGCGAACTGGTCTTGCCCGACACCGCGAAGGAGAAACCACAGCAAGGCGAAGTGCTGGCCGTGGGCCCTGGGGGGCGAGATGAGGACGGCAATCGCATCCCGCTGGATGTTGAGGTGGGGGACACCGTAGTGTTCGCCAAGTACGCTGGCACAGGCTTCAAGTCCGAAGAGGGCAAGGAAATTCTCATTCTTAAAGAGAGTGACATCCTTGCCAAGATTGAGTAGCCTGCTGATACGTCTGTAATACGTTTCTGAGGAGGAACTAAGATGGCAAAACAATTGGTATTTGGTGAGGAAGCCCGACGCGCCCTTAAGAATGGGATTGACACCGTGTCAAACGCCGTGGTGACCACCCTTGGTCCCAAGGGGCGTAACGTCGCTCTCGACAAGCAGTGGGGAGCTCCCACTATCACGCACGACGGTGTGACGGTGGCAAAGGAGATCGAGCTGAAGAAGCCCTTCGAGAACATGGGCGCTCAGCTGCTAAAAGAAGCAGCAACGAAGACAAACGACATCGCCGGTGACGGAACCACCACGGCGACCCTTCTGGCCCACACGATCATCACTCAGGGTATGAAGAACGTCGCCGCCGGTGCGAATCCGATGCTGCTCAAGCGTGGTATTCTTGCTGGGTCTGAGGCCATTTCGGAAGCGATCGATGGACAATCGATCGCACTCACCACCAAGGAGGCGATTGCCAACGTTGCCGCCATCTCCGCGCAGGATCGGGAGATTGGCGAGGTGATTGCCGAGGTGATGGACCGAGTTGGCAAGGATGGCGTCATCACGGTTGAGGAATCGCGAGGTCTGGAGTTCGAGATCGAGTACGTCGAGGGTATGCAGTTCGACCGCGGCTACCTCTCCCCTTACTTCGTTTCTGACCAGGAGACGATGGAGGCGGTGATCGAGGAGCCTTACATCCTCATCCACGACGAGAAGATCTCGGCGGCGCAGGACCTCGTGCCCATCCTGGAGAAGCTGGTCCAGAAGGGCAACCGTGACCTGATCATCATCGCTGAGGACGTGGATGGCGAGGCTCTGGCCACGCTGGTGCTGAACAAGCTACGCGGCATGCTCAACTGTCTGGCCATAAAGGCTCCCGGTTTCGGCGACCGGCGAAAGGCCATGTTGCAGGATATCGCCGTTCTCACCGGCGGTCACGTCATCACGGAGGAAGAGGGCCGCACTCTCGAGAGCACAACGATCGATGATCTGGGTGGGGCCGAGAAGGTCATCTCCACCAAGGACGATACCACCATCATTGGCGGCAGGGGCTCTGATGGGGACATCAAGGGTCGGATGGAGCAGATCAAGGTTGAGATCGACAAGTCGACCTCTGATTACGACCGTGAGAAGCTTCAGGAGCGGTTGGCGAAGCTGGCGGGTGGCGTTGCCGTCATCCGGGTTGGCGCGGCGACGGAGACTGAGCTGAAGGAGAAGAAGCATCGCGTCGAGGACGCCCTTTCAGCTACCCGTGCTGCAGTGGAGGAGGGCATTGTGCCGGGCGGTGGCGTAGCTTTGATCAACGCCATTTCCGCTCTCGATGACGTCGAGATGACCTTCCCCGACGAGCAGACCGGTGTTGGGATCCTGCGCAGGGCGCTGGAGATGCCTCTCCGGAAGCTGGCTGAGAATGCAGGCGAGGACGGTGCCGTCATCCTCGACGCTGTACGGCGGATGCAGAAGGAGAAAGGGAACGATCGCATCGGTTACGACGTCCTGGAAAGCGACTTCACCGACATGGTCGAGCGCGGCATTATCGACCCGGCCAAGGTGACGAAGGGGGCACTGCAGAACGCTGCTTCCATTGCGGCGATGGTCCTCTCCACCGAGGCTCTGATCACTGACCTGCCCGAAAAGGACGATGAGGGTGGCGCACCGGGCGGTGGGCCAGGCGGCGGAATGGGCGGAATGGGCGGCATGGGCGGCATGCCCGGAATGTAGGTCCACGCCCTTAGTTAGATCGCAAAAGGCCAGGCGCTCGAGCGCCTGGCCTTTTGCTTGCTGGGGGGTGCGGCACGGGAGGCCCCTTCTGGTCCCTGGTCGATCACTCTTGATATTGGGCATAGAAGCAGAGCATCACGCCGCCGTAGGAGCGCTGATCGAACAGCGCGAGATGTTGCAGGGCCTGCTCCTCATATTCCAGCGGATCGATCTGGACGATGACCCAGCCGTCGTCGGCGAGCCAACCCGCTCTCTCGTCGAGCAGTTGAAGCGTCCTTACCCACAGACCCTTGTACTGTGGCGGTGCAACATAGACGAAGTCGAAAGGGTCTGGATCTCTGAGCAGGAAGTCGAACACGTCGGCGCGCACGACGTGAGCGTTCTCCTGCAGGCCGGTGTGCTCCAGATTGGCGCGGATGGTGCGCAGCGCCGGTTCTGCTATCTCCACGAAAACGGCCTCCCGCGCACCACGGCTCAAAGCCTCAATGCCGACCTGTCCGGTTCCTGCAAACAGATCCAGAAAGCGGGCGTCGATCACCCAGTTCCCGATGATGCTGAACAGGGCAGACTTGGCGCGGTCTGTGATGGGGCGAGTGATGTCACCGGGGACCGACTTGAGGCTGTGTCCCTTGGCTTTGCCTGTGATAACTCGCATTCGTTTCCTCCTCTTCACCGACGTCGCTCACAACTATACAGGGAAGTCTGCGAGTAAGCAAGTCGCATTGCCTAAGAGGCAACGTATCTCTGTCTCCTGCTGGCAGCCGGCCAGCATCTGTGTCTTGCCAACAGGATGGTGGCGCGACGGTCTGCCCAGGATGCAAGCATGATGACAGGCTGAGCAGCAGGTCTCGCGAATCAGGTTAGAATAGTTCCGTTGACAAATCCGACGATCGCACTATACTCCATGTCGTTCAGTGCCTCGAGTGGCAGCGATTGACCGTCCTCTTCGCGACTGACCTGATCATAGCCCAGGATGGTAGCAGTGCTCTTGGTAGTTGGGGGCTTCGACTGCCCGATGTTCTGATATCACTCATGCGAACAAGCACCGACAGACAGACCGTCGACATATTGGATGTCCTGGAGCGGCTTTCCCCTGCGGAGCGGGACGACGGGGCCGCGGCGCTCATCAGACGGGCGTACGCTTTGGCCGAGGAAGCACACGCGGGTCAGAACCGTGACTCCGGTGTCCCATATATCCAGCATCCCCTCTCCGTGGCCCTTCTACTGGTCGACATCGGGATGGGTCCGGATACCATCGCTGCCGGGCTGTTGCACGACGTCGTGGAGGACGCTGGAATTGATGTCGATCAGTTGGCGGGGATGTTCAATGAGGATATCGCGGCCCTGGTCGACGGGGTGACAAAGCTGGAGCAGATGGAGAAGGAGCAGGTTGATGATCGGTTCACCGACGATGGTAAGAGACGTTCGATGGACCGAGAGGCGGAAAGCCTGCGCAAGATGTTCATTGCCATGGCTCAGGACATCCGGGTTGTCATCATCAAGCTGGCGGACCGGCTGCACAACATGCGGACGCTCGACCCTCTTGATGAGGAGCGGCAGAGAGCGTTCGCCCGCGAGACTGAGGAGATCTTCGCCCCATTGGCGAGCAGCCTGGGCATCTGGCAGTGGAAATGGGAGCTGGAGGACCTGAGTTTCCGTTACCTGGATCCTGAGACCTACGGTTGGATGAAGGACCTGATCGCGGAGCGCCGCCCCGACCGCGAGGCAAGCATTGAACGAGCCATCGATATCCTGCGCAAGAAGCTGACAGAGGAAGGGCTGGACGCCGAGATTGAAGGGCGGCCGAAGCACATCTACAGTATCTACCGGAAGATGCTGCGGAAAGATGTGCCCTTTGGGCAGGTCTACGACGTGCGCGGAATTCGAGTCGTTACGAAGAATGAGTCTGACTGCTATCGCGTGCTGGGCATCGTGCATAGCCTCTGGAAGCCGATCCCCGGTGAGTTCGACGACTACATCGCGACGCCAAAGGAGAACGGCTACCAGAGCCTTCACACCGCTGTAGTGGCGGACGACGGGAAGACTCTGGAGGTGCAGATCCGGAGTGAGGAGATGGATCGCGTCGCTGAGTACGGGGTTGCTGCCCATTGGCGGTATAAGGGCACTGGGAAACCGGATCCCTCGTTCGACACCAAGATCGCCTGGATGCGCTCACTGGTCGAATGGCAGCGTGACCTCCCTGATGCCAGCGAGTTCGTCGATGCGATGAAGACCGACATCTTCCAGGATCGTGTCTACACGTTCACCCCTGATGGCGACATCATGGACCTTCCCGCTGGCTCGACGCCTATCGACTTTGCCTACCACATCCATACGGAGGTCGGGCACCGCTGCCGCGGGGCCAAGGTTAACGATCGATGGGTCGGACTGGACACCCAACTGAAGACTGGCGATCGGGTGGAGATCATCACTGACAAGCAGGCGTCTCCAAGCCGTGATTGGCTCAACCCGGCTCTTGGCTACGTCAGGACCTCTCGAGCCCGCTCCAAGATCCGGCGATGGTTTCGGCATCAGGACAGGGAGAAGAACATCGTTCAGGGCCGCGAGGTCGTTGAGCGGGAGCTCAAACACCTGGGCATTCAGCGGCTGAGGCACGAGCGAGTGGCTGAGTTTTTCGGCTACGAGGATGTCAGCGATTTCCATGCCGCTGTCGGATTCGGGGACATCAATACCCAGCAAATCGCCGGTAAGATCGCTGAGCTCGGCGCAGAGGAGGAGAAGGAGCTATTACCCGCTGAGCCTCCCACCCTCCCGAAATCCGTCGAGGACGTCCAGGTGCAGGGAACTGGCGGGCTGATGACTCGGCTCGCGCGGTGCTGCAGTCCTCTGCCAGGGGAGGAGATCGTCGGGTACGTGACACGGGGAAGAGGGGTGACGATCCATCGGCGCGACTGCCTCAACATACTGCGTGTCAATGATAGGGAGCGACTGATCGAGGTTGACTGGGGTTCGGGAGGACAGACGGTGCCTGTGGCGGTCTACATCAAGGCCTACGATCGCACCGGGCTCTTGCACGAGATCGCAGGTGTGATCAGCAATGAGAAGATCAACATGGCAGCGGTCAACGTAAGCCGGGAGAAGAACATTGCCACCCTCTACATCACGCTTGAGATCAGCGATATCGCCCAGTTAAGCCGTATTCTCACCAAGATTGAGAGCCTGTCCAACGTCATTGAAGCCAAGCGGCATACGGCTTGATAGCGAAAACCCCCCGGGGTCTCGGGACCCCGGGGGGTTGCACGATTCGGTCTGACGGCGTCCCTCAACCTAGGGCTGTGTCGGCACCCGATTCTCGATCGATCTGCGCTCGACGAAGGCCTGCTGAGCGTCAAGCCAAGATTGGAATGCATCTTCTGCCATCTGTTCCCGCACGGCGTCCTCTAGCTGACGTACCTCGCGACCGGTCGCCTGGATGATGAAGTATGACTGGTCCTGTTCGCCCAGTCCAATGGGCTCGGTGTGATCGCCAACCTCCAGGCCCCAGGCCTGATCTGCCAGCTCCTCACCTAGACGGCTCTGGAGCGACTCTCTGGGTAGCCAGCTGAGCTCGTCGCTGTAGCCGGGCTGCTCCTCATCGGCCTGGATCTCCTCCGCCAGGGCCTCGAAGTCCTCGCCTGCGTCGAGTCGCCGAGCCAGCTCCATCGCTCGCTCCTGGTCGTCCACGGTCAGGAAGCGCAGTTTGACCTGTTCAGCCTCTGCAGGGAGGTCCTCTCTCATGTCCTGTTGCAGCCTCTCGGTCAGGAGTGAGGCCTCAAGCCACGAGCGGTACTGCTGCTCGGAGATGCCGAGGGGCCTCAGCCCCTCTCGCATGTACCTGGCATATAGCTCCTGGAACTCGGCCTCTGTCATCTGTGTCGGGGTAGGCGCCGTTTCTGGTGTAGTCAGCGAGTCGGTCGACGTCACCGGCGACGAGGGAGTGGGGATAGGCGTCGCATCGGGGTCATATCCAAAGCTGGCGTGAATCTCGTCCTGCAGCTCTTCGGACGTGACCTCAATCTCGCGGCGCCGGGCTTCCTGTGCCACCAATCTCTCCTGGATCATCTGATCGAGCACCTGCTCGCCGATGGCCTCGGCATTCTCCGCTGCCAGCTGAGATTCGAGACTGCTGATCTGTCCCTGCAGGTACTCCTGGAAAGACTGCTCGCCGGACTCGGAATCCTGACCAGCGAGGGCCTGCTGTTGCCGGTAGAGATAGAGAAGCTGGTTCTGCAGCTGCAGCCGTACGAACTTGACGCGGGCCTGGAACTCGGCTGTAGTGATGGCGCTCTCATCGACGATGGCGACAGGTTCGCGCGGCTTGATCATCTTCTCAGAGACGAAGCCGTAGCCCACAATACCAACGATGAGAACCCCGACAATAATCACGCTCCCGACGATGATCCTCTGGATCCGGTTCTCTCTTTCCAGCCGTGAGACCTGTTTACGGGTCAGTCCCTCTGCGGGGGCGCGTTTCACCTTCTTGGTCATCTTCCTCACTCTTCCCTCTGAACAACGTGCAAAATAAAAGAAGGCCCATGGGCGGCGGGGCCTTCTGCTTTGTCTGAGGTGCTTACAGAACTACCCTACGAAGGGCAGCAGTGCGATATGACGCGCACGCTTCACTGCCTTGGCCAACTGGCGTTGGTGTTGCGCGCAGGTCGACGTCTGTCTTCGCGACCGAATCTTGCCGCGTTCGGTCAAGAACTCCCTGAGGGTGTCGATATCCTTGTAGTCAATGTGCTCGATGCCCTCTTCACAGAAATAGCACGTGCTGCGTCGTCTTCTATACCACGGGCTCATACATCCTCCTAATCAAATCTGGGTCGAGCGCAGATGGAAGCTGCGCCAACAATCAAGTACTATTCGCCAGGACCTTTCCCTGACACGTTGTTCGACCCTGAAGAAGAGCTCAACAGGATCATGTCGTTAGCAACCAATTCGGAGCGGAAGCATGTGTTTCCGTCTTCGGCCTCCCAGCTGCGCGTCTGCAGTCGACCCTCGACGTAGACTCGATGATTCTCGCGCAGGCTGCTCTTGCACCTCTCTGCCAGGTCTCCCCATGCGACGACATTGAACCATTCGGTCTCCTCATGCTCGCCGCCCTCCGGGTCTTGCCACGAGTAGGTCGTGCCGACGCTGAATGAGGTTACTGCACGCCCACTGGGCATGTACCGCATTTCAGGGGTGCGTCCAACACGCCCGATCAGCAGCACCTTGTTCAAGCTCCTGACCATAACGCGTCGATCCCTAGACCCTAGGTCTCAAGTCGAACAATCAGGTGTCGTATCACCGGCTCTGTCAGCTTCAGAACGCGCTCTATCTCGGCTATGTTCTGAGGCTCCAGTTGGAAGTGCATCAGGACGTATCGTCCTTCTTGTTGCTTCTTTATGGGGTAGGCAAGCTTGCGCAACCCCCATGGTTTCACGGTCTCCATCTTCCCATCGTTTCTGGTGACTAGAGCTTTGACGTTGTCGACTATCCCTTCGGCTTCCTCTTCATCAAGCTCGGGGTGGATGATGAAGACCATCTCATAATTGCGCACGTAGTGACCTCCTTCTTTCCACGGTAGTTGCCCTCGGCTCGAAGTCCGAGAGCGGAAAGCGAACGTTGTAAACGCAGCGGCGCGTATCTTAACACGAAGGGACCGTTTTGACAACCTGCCGTCGGGCGGTAGGTGCTTCTGTTGCCGTCCGAGCTCAGACTACTGTTCTGCCCTCCGAGATGTTCGTTCTGTGGGTTTCTCTATTCTCGATTCCTGGTGTTCGATCGCTGCGGCGATGAAAGCCTTGAAGAGGGGATGGGGGCGTGTGGGTCGGGACCTGAACTCGGGATGAAACTGGCTCCCCAGCATGAAAGGATGGCTCTCCAATTCCGCGATTTCGACCAGTCGCCCGTCGGGAGAGAGACCACTGAAGACCAAGCCCGCCTGTGAAAGCAGATCCCGGTACGCGTTATTGACCTCGAAGCGGTGGCGGTGGCGCTCTTCGACCAGGGGGACGTTGTAGGCCTCGGCGGCCTTCGTTCCTGGCACCAGCTGACAGGGATAGAGGCCGAGACGCATCGTCCCTCCCTTATCGACAATCGACCGCTGCCCCGGCATGAGGTCTATCACCGGGTACTCGGTGTGAGCGTCAAACTCGGTGCTGTTTGGTTCGTCGCTGCCCACGGCATGACGGGCCAGCTCGACGATCATCACTTGCAGTCCGAGGCAGAGCCCGAGGTAGGGCACGTCGTTCTCCCGAGCCCAGCGTGCGGTGTCGATCTTGCCCTCAATCCCTCGCTCACCGAATCCGCCCGGCACGACGATGCCAGATATGCCCCTGAGTTGATCCCAACCGCGACCGCGCTCCAGATCTTCGGAGCTCACGTAACGGAGGTCCACGTCCCAGTTATGGGCCAGGGCTGCGTGATCCAATGCTTCGCTGACACTTATGTACGCGTCGTGCAACTCGACGTACTTGCCCACAATGGCGATGGGTAGGGATGGCTTGGGCGCACGGATACGATTCACCAGGTCGCGCCACTCCCGCAGGTCAGGCTCCCTTGCGTCCAGCTTAAGCCGCTCGGCAATGAAGTCATCCAGGCCGGCGTCTTCGAGCAGCAAGGGGACCTCGTACAACACCTGAGTGGTCACGAGAGGAATCACGGCCCGGTGCTCAACGTCGCAGAATAGCGAGATCTTGTCGCGAACCGACTCATCGACGGGATGGTCAGCGCGGGCAATGATCGCATCTGGCTGAATCCCGATAGAGCGCAGCTCGCGTACGCTGTGCTGAGTCGGTTTCGTCTTCAGCTCGTTGGTGGCGGCAATATGCGGCAGGAAGGTGACGTGAATGTAGAACGTACGGTTGCGGCCCACGTCCCGGCGCATCTGGCGCAGCGCCTCCAGGAATGGAAGGCTCTCGATGTCGCCCACGGTACCGCCCACCTCGACGATCACTACCTCGGCGCCGGTCTTCTCTCCAACCAGGGCGATGCGGCGCTTAATCTCGTCCGTGATATGGGGGATGACCTGGATCGTGCCTCCCAGGAAGTCGCCGCGCCGTTCGCGCGCGATGATCTCCGCGTAGACCTGTCCGGTCGTGACGTTGCTGTCTTTGGTCAAGCTCTCGTCGATGAATCGCTCGTAGTGTCCCAGATCCAGATCGGTCTCAGCGCCATCCTCAGTCACGAAGACCTCTCCGTGCTGATAGGGGGACATGGTCCCAGGATCCACGTTAATGTAGGGATCCAGCTTCTGGATGGAGACGGTGGCCCCCCGGGCTTTGAGGATGCGACCCACAGAACCTGCGGTCACTCCCTTGCCGACGCCGCTGAGCACACCGCCCGTGCAGAAGATGTATTTTCGTACTTGATCCATTTGTCTCGCCCTTGGTTGTCCGATACAACAAAGAGGGAGAGTCGCCTCTCGCGACCCTCCCTGATGTCAAACGACTTACCGTCTCAGCCGATCATTCAGCGGCGAATCGGTGCGCCTGCTTCGGCAAGGGTCATAGAAGTGTGGCCAGGTCCTCAGCCGTCCGGCGCATATCGAGAAAGACGAGACCCAGCTTGGCCTCCTGGTGAGCCAGCACGGTGAGTACAGCCTCGGCCCCGACGGACATCAGGATGACGTATCCCTGGTCTCCCTTGACATAGACCTGACTGAGGGTTCCCCGCCCCAGTTCGCTGGAGATGCGATCCCCCAGGGAGAGCATTGCAGCGGACATGGCGGAAACCCGGTCTTCCTCGACGCCTGCGGGAAGGGCGGAGGCGATGATCAATCCATCCACGCTGACCAGCGCTGAGGCCTCCACGTCCGGTGTGCTCATCTGGAGGCTGCGCAATCGATCCACCAATCGTTCTGTCCGCGACTTAGTCATCTCAAACTCCTTGGTGTATTGGGAAGACCAAACGGCTGTGTAGATACCGACGTCTGAGTGAACGGATCGGATCATGTAGTCATTCGGCGAGATGGCAGACCCTCGTGGAACGCATCCCTACGCTGCCGCTAGCTAACCCGCCGCTAGCTTATGCTGCCGCCAGCTAACCCGCCACTGGCCTACGCCGCGACCAGAATGCATCCTACTATAGCATGCGTGCCTCCTGGTGTCAAACAGGAGTTGAGCCGCACGCGGAGGATTGCTCAACGTTCGTCCCGCTCAAGCGATACAGGCGAGGGATGCCAGCTGGTAGGTGGTCACACCCCTTCGCGTGGCACTGGAGACATCACCGATTGAGCATGTGGGCGGCGCCAGCGTCTCTCTGCTGGATCTGTTGCCAGGCGGACCGCACCTTGGACAGATCTTCTGGGCGCTCGGGTAGCTCCCCGTAGTGCACGGCGACGTAGGACTCAGTGATCTCCCTGACCTCTCGCTGGTTCTCTGGAAAGGCCGTCTCGAGGGTCGGCAGGTAGTCGTATGGCGTCTCGTCGATGGCGCGCGGATACCCGCGCTTCGCAGCCAGAGAGGCCATGCGGGCGTAGATGCGACGGATGGTCAGTGCTGCGAATACCTTGCCGAGGTATGAGTCCGCCAGTGTCCCGGTCACGCCGCTCAACCGACGTTGCCCACGTCTCAACAGCTCCCCCAGACCGTCCCGCAGATGGACGCCTTCCCAGACGGACTCTCGCTTCTCCTGGGATGGCTCGGTCGATCTGGCACGCAGTCGGTAGAGCGATACGGCCACGAACAGGAGCACGACCGCAGCGCCAACGAGGGCCGCGACGACCCGCATCGTTGCCAGCTGCTCTGGTGTAAACACCGGCTCCGTCACTCGGGGCTCGTCACCGGGCGGGCCGGGGAAGTTCAACTGACCGATGACGTCCTCGAGGGCCTGCCCAATCTCGTACCTCCCGAGGATGGTGAGGAGCGGTTCGATGACCCACTGGGCCGCCCATGCGAAGACGTAGACCATGATGAACAGCAGTACCTGCAGCGCCTGGAGTACTGGCCTCAGGACGCGACCGATCGTCTCTCCTGTGAGCAAGGCAGTTACCCCGGCTGCCATCAGGAGAACCAGGGCCGTCGCGCTCACGAGGGTGGCCAGCCAGCTGAGGCTGAATGGAGATTGGAGCCCCCCGTACTGCTGGCCTACCTCCTCTGCGCGGGCCAGGGCGATGCCCAGCAGGCTGGCGAAGAAGAACAGGAAGACGAGATGGTGGTAGGGCCAGGAACCCATCGATCCGGCGATTCCCGACGTGACCGCGAGGAGGATGACGCCAAGCCGGAAGCGAAAGGCGACGCTCGAGCTGACGAGCCTGCGCTGGGCCAGCACGAGCCCCCGCCACCAGACGAAGACGACGAGAAGGAACACCATGAGGTCCCGGTCCAGCAGATCCTGCCTCAGGCTGCGAAAGAGATCCCCAAACCATCGAAGGTGCCACAGGGGTGTCTGCGGGTAGAGGATCTGATGAATGGCAACCAGGCTGGTCGCCAGCATTCCCAGCACCGTCAAGGCGAACCTGGCCCTGGAATCGATGGGTACGGAGAGCAAGAGGCGAGCGAGGTAATGGATCAGCAAGACAGCCGCAAGGAGGACGAGCACCATGTCCCTGAGCTTCACGTCGGTGACCGGAGCGAGCAGTGCCACGTATATGGGGGTGATTATGCACACATCCATGGTTCCCAAGGCGAGAAACACAAGTTCGCGGCGGGCATGTGCGCGAATCCTGGAAACGGTGGTGGATCTACGGTCCATCTTCAATCCCCTCTACGCGGCGGTCTTGCTACGCACCGCTGCCGTCCTGGGGTGCAAGGTGAGTGGGGGTGTCATGTGTGAACGCTCTGTCTATGAGGCAGCAGGTGGAGCGTGAGCCCCGCGGCGTCCAGTGCCTCTGTTGGGTCATACGGATGACGATCGAAGCGTTGGAAGGTCCGTGTGGAGGGCGGCAGATGGTATGTGACCACGCCCTCGAGGAAAGGTGGTGGGTCTTCTTCCAACGAGACCAGGGCCAGTCGTCGCCCTGCTTTTCGGAGATTGACCAGGGTCTCCGCCAGGGGATCCGTCACAATAGCCGTCACGACGACGAGCGTCGCGCCCCAGGGCAGACGAGGGCTCTCGCGACGGAGGACTCTCTCGATCGAGGCTGTGGCAAAGGGCGTCACGCCGGCCAGCATCTCGAGGATCGCCGCCAGCTGGTCGGGAGAGCGCCCCGGCGGCACGCGTGGAGGTTGATCCGATCGCATCAGGCACCCGTTTGCCACCAGGCCTACCTTGTACTTCTGGCCGATTGCCCAGGTCGCGACTGAGCCGGCGACGCTGATTGTGCGCTCGAAGAGATCGGGCAGGACGCCCTGCCAGTGGTGCTCAAAGGTGGTGACGTTGAGGAGGACGACGAGGTCGAGGGTGGTGGTTGGTTCGTAGACGCGGACCTGCAACTCCCCTTTGTGAGCGGTTGCCTTCCAGTGGATGCGCCGCATACCATCCTCTGGTCGATGGTCGCGCACGCCGACGGTGCGGAGGGGGTCCTCGATCAGGCGTCGGTGTGCCTTCTGCTCCCCGAAGGGATCCTTGGAAGGCAATCCGAGATTCTCCATGGGCCAGATCTGGGGGAAGACGACCAGTCGGTCGTGGCTGTCGCGCTCCTCGCATTCCTCGAACAGGGTGAACAGGTCCCCCGACCTGAGGCGAACCCGGCCGAGATTGTGGACTCCTCGTGCCTTGCAGGTCAGCTCGTAAGCCCGAGTCACGCGCTCGTACCAGGTCAAGGAAAGGGCATTCTCCAGGGAGCCGATGTCTGGTATGTGGGTGGGCATCAGCGCACCGTCCACCAGAGGCAGCGTCATTGGGATCTCGTCGCTGACCTCAAGCCAACTCAGAGGGACGAGCTTCCGGTTGGTGATGCGTACCGTCATCTTGACCCGCTCGCCAGGGAAGGCGCGTCGCTTATCCAGGGACCTCTCGTACTCCACACGCTGCAGCGAGACCTCTCGCCACAACCACGCCACGGGGATGACGGTGAGGATGCCTGCAGCGAGCGCGAAGATAGCCCGTTCTCGCACGATCAGGCCGATGACGATGAGCAGGGCTGCCATCTCGAACCAGACCGGAGTGAACTGGCTCCGTCGTCTTTCCCGGCGCTCTTCGCTTCTACTGCGCTCTGTGGATCTCATGGGCGAGGAAGATCCTGCTTCCGATTCACTCCGGGCCGTCAGAGTGTCTCTACAGGCACGGGAACCTTCTCGATCACGTCCATCAGCACCTCGGCGAGCGAGCGTCCTCGCAGCCTGGTGGTTGGGCTGATGATGATGCGGTGGGTGAGGACGCAGGGGGCCAGCAGCTTGACATCGTCGGGCAGGACGTACTCTCGGCCCCGAATGGCGGCCAATGCCTGCGCGCACCTGTACAGGGCCAACGTGCCCCGTGGACTGACGCCGAGTTCGATGTCGGCGTGGCTGCGCGTGGCGCGGGCAATATCGACGATGTAGCCGCGCACGGACTCCTCGACGCGTGTCTCTCGCACGCGCTGCTGCATCTTGATCAGCTCCTCCGGGGAGGTGACCGCAGATAGGCTCTCCAGCGGGTCACGTCGCTCGAATCGGAGCAGCATCCTGTGTTCCTCCGATTGATCGGGATACCCGATGGAGAGACGGATCAAGAACCGGTCCACCTGCGCCTCCGGCAGGGGGAAGGTACCCTCAAGCTCGATGGGATTCTGCGTGGCGAGCACCATGAATGGCCTGGGGAGCCGATACGTGTCCCCGTCGACCGTGATCTGCTGCTCCTGCATGGCCTCCAGGAGGGCCGACTGGGTCCGTGGGGTTGCGCGGTTGATCTCGTCGGCCAGGACTACCTGAGACATGACGGGACCGGGTCGAAACTCGAAGGCCTGAGTCTTCTGGTTGAAGAAGTTGATGCCGGTGACGTCAGATGGCAACAGGTCTGGCGTAAACTGAATGCGGCGAAACGAGCAGCCCAAACTGGCAGCGAGCGAGCGCGCCAGCGTCGTCTTGCCGATCCCCGGCACGTCTTCGATGAGGATATGCCCCTCACACAGCACAGCGACCAGCGCCAGGTCGATCACGTCGCTCTTGCCGACGATGACCTCCTGTACGTTCTCTCGCACGCGCTTGGCGGCCTCCGCGATCATTCGTCTCTCCCTCTACAAGCGTTCAGCAGTCGCTTCACACACAAGAGTCCGGGCAACGGGGTAGTCATGCTTCGAAGCGGTGGACTCATCCTCGAATGTAGCTGCTTCTGCTGACCAGCGGACCTCGTAACCAGAGCACCCTCGAACGTGCCTGGATCAAGCGCACTTCTCTCACAATAAGGAGTATAACACGAAACCCGGTGTCAGGACACCGGTACGGCCGTCCTTGTCGGACTCAGTCAGTGGAGTATAATGCTCCCCTGCGGCCTGAACGACATCTTTGAGGATGCGGCAAGGCCAGAGAGCAAACGAGAGCGATAAGGCCCGTGTGGCCTGGAAACGAGGATCTATGCCACAGACATACGTGGCCCTGGACTTGGAGACGACGGGCCTCGACGCTGAGCACGATGCTATCATCGAAATCGGAGCGGCGAGGTTTCAGCGGGACGAGCTACTCGACAAGTTCTGCACCTTTGTCGATCCTCGTCGTCACATCCCGCACGACATCACGGTCCTGACGGGCATCACGGACGAGGATGTCAAGGGAGCCCCTCAGCTGTATGACGTATTGCCGGGTCTCAGCCGCTTCGTCGGCGAGTACCCGGTGGTGGGCCACAGCGTTGATTTCGATCTTCGATTCCTGCAGCAACACTCCCAGGAGTTCGATAACCAGTATCTCGACACGTTTGAGCTGGCCGGTGTGCTCCTCCCAGATGCGGATCGTTACAGTCTGAGCCGTCTGGCCCAGATGCTCGACGTGGAATTGGAGCAGGCCCATCGAGCGCTGGACGATGCGCTGGCCAGCTATCGGCTCTTCCGCGCGATGTTACGTCGAGCAGCTGAGTTGCCCCCGCGCATGTTGAAGGAGATCATCGGCCACGGACAGCGGTGCGATTGGAGCGCCAGCGTCTTCTTCCGTGAAGCGCTGGACGAGGCAGCCCGCTGCCCGCCAGAGAGACGGGTCACCCGTGAGCGGCTGGGTCCGGAAGGTCCTCTTTTCGCGGCGTCGGAGAAGGTTCAGCCGCTGGAGCCGGTGGAGGAGCGGAGGCCACTGGATGTGGGCTCGCTGGCGTCGGTTCTGGAAGAGAGTGGGGCGTTTGCAGAGCACTTCCCCGACTACGAGCATCGCCCGCAGCAAGTAGACATGCTGCGCGCCGTCGCGGAGGCCTTCAACGAGGGTGAACACCTGCTGGTCGAGGCACCCACGGGCGTAGGGAAGTCTCTGGCCTATCTCATTCCCGCCGTTCATTGGGCGGTTCAGAATGGTGAGCGAGTGGTCATCTCCACGAACACGATCAACCTCCAGGAACAGCTTTATCAGAAAGATGTGCCCGACCTGGAGCACATCCTGCCGACCGATTTTGAGGTGGCGGTCCTGAAGGGCCGGTCTCACTATCTGTGTCCCGCGCGCCTACAGGCCTTACGACATCGGGGTACGCGCTCGCCGGAGCAAGCCCGGGTCCTGGCGAAGGTCCTCATCTGGTTGCTGACGACTGAGGATGGTGACGGAGACGAGCTCTTTCTTCCCACGGCGCTGGAACGGAGCATGTGGCACCGCCTTTCGGCCGACTACGAGAACTGCGATCCGGAGCATTGTCGGTTCTTTCAGCGTGGTGTGTGCTACTTCTACCGAGCCCGCCGGGCGGCTGAGGCCGGCCACCTGATCATCGTCAATCACGCTCTGCTGTTGGCTGACGTCGCGGTTCAGAATCGGGCTCTTCCAGAGTATGAGTATCTCATTGTCGACGAGGCGCACCATCTGGAGTCGGCCACTACCAGCGGGCTGAGCTTCGAGACCGATCGCACCACCGTACGGCGGCTTCTGAGCGAGATTGGACAGGTCACCGGCAGCGGACGGGTGACGGGCCTGATGAGCCAGGTCCTCGGACGCTGTCGGCAGGCAGACCTTCCGAGGGACGTCATGGAGGAAGTGGAGCTCTCCATCGGGAAGATCGGTCAAGGTGTCGACCAGGCACTGCGCCAGTTGGATGCCTTCTTTGACTGTCTGGAGGATTTCGCACAGGAGCAGAAGGGGGATCGGCGCAGTCGGTATTCTTTCCAGATGCGCCTGACCTCCGGGGTACGGGTGCAGCCGGCGTGGGATTCGATCGAAATCGCCTGTGACGACTTCAATCTCCCGATCGAGGATGTGGTGAGCGAGCTGGAGCGACTGGCTGGCGGTGTGGATGAGTTGGTGGCCAGGTATGACCTACCCGACGCTGACGAGCTGCAGGTACAGATGCTGGGGATGGCGCAGCATCTGGAGGAGGTGCGGCAGCAGATCAATCATATGATCCTGGATCCGTCCTCATCCCTGATCTACTGGCTCGAGATCCAGCCCAACAGGGATCATATCAGTCTTCACGCCGCGCCTCTGCACGTCGGGCCTCTGGTGGAGGAGCACCTCTTTCATCAGAAACGGTCGGTGGTGCTGACCTCGGCTACGCTCCGCACAAGCGGCACCTTCGATTTCCTCCGCGAGCGGCTGCACGCGTGGGACGCGAACGAGCTGGCGGTCGGCTCGCCGTTCGACTATGAGAGCTCAACGCTCTTCTACGTCGTCGATGACATTCCTGAGCCCAGTGAAAGGGGTTATCAGCGCATGGTGGCGCAGGGCATGGTGGAGTTGTTTCGAGCGACGGAGGGGCGCGCATTGGCGCTCTTCACCTCCTATCGGCAACTCCGCGCCACGCTGCGAGCGATTCGAGCGCCGCTGGCTCAGGCCGGTATCACCGTCCAGGCGCAAGGGGAAGGCATCTCGCGAGCGCAACTCCTGGACAACTTCCGCACCGGCGACCGGCGAGTACTGCTGGGGACGAGGAGTTTCTGGGAGGGGGTGGACGTCCCCGGCGATCCGCTCAGCTGTCTGGCGATTGCCAAGCTCCCCTTCAGCGTCCCAAGTGATCCTGTCTTCGCTGCTCGAGCAGAGACCTTCGAACAGCCATTCCGCGACTTCGCCGTGCCGGAGACGATTCTGCGTTTCCTGCAGGGCTTCGGTCGTCTGATCCGCACACGGGACGATCGGGGTGTCGTGGCCTGTTTCGACAAACGGCTGCTGACGAAGTCCTATGGACCGTTCTTCCTAGATTCACTACCCAACCCGGCAGTCCGTCACGGCTCAGTCACCCAGTTGTCGAAGACCGCCGCCGAATGGCTGGAGCGGTGAGGCGAATCTCCTCTTCCGGTGGCTCAGCCGGTCTCCCGTGGCGCAGCTAGGCTCGGGCCGGCGCACTGGCCTGAGGCGACGCGGACAAGCCATTCAGAGACTCCGCGAGCGGGACGCTCTCACGCAGGGTGATGGTGGGAATCCCCACCGTCAAGAGACGGCTCTCGAGCGCAGTGGCACCGGCGGGGCCACCGAAGCTGGCTGCATCGACCAAGATGGCAAGGATCCGCAGCCCCCGGTCATGAAGGTAGAGGGCACTCTCGACCCAGTCTTTCCGCGTCGAAGCGGTGATGGCGACAACGGTCGTCCCTCTGGCTAATCGGCTGCCATCGGCCTGCAACACGTGGCTGAAGGGCATGGCCCCCTCGGCGTGTAGGATCGCCAGCGTCTCCAGCAGTCTGATCTGCTGTCGCCGCCCGCGGTCGGCCTGGATGACCTCGCGGCCCTGACCGTAGGCGACCAACCCCACGGCGTACTGCTGTCGTATGAACGCGTTTGCCACAGAGGCTGCCGCGGCTACAGCGTATTCCTCGGTGCTGGGAGGCAGGCGGAACTCCTGGACGCGTCGCCACAGAGGCTTCTCCCTCCCTGCGGGTCGTGCCTCATCCTCCGCCAGTGCGGCCTGGACGCTGCGCTCCATGTCGAGGAAGACCCAGACGTTAGACATCGGATCTAACTCGAACTCCTTCACGATGAGCCGGTTCTTGCGCGCCGTAGAGGCCCAGTGAATGCGCGAGAAACTGTCACCAGGGACGTAATCTCTCACGCCGGCAGCGTTGGGGGTGACGTAGTGCGTGCGCCGGCGAAGGGCATCTCCGCCGGGGAGAGGCCCTCTCGGTGGTGGCAGATTGCCCACTGGCAGGACAGCCGGGTAGACGACGAGACGGCTCGTCTGTGTGAACTCGCGCCGGCGTTCGAACAGACCGAGGGGACCATTTCCAGAGATTGTCACCGGGCCGAGTCGGAACTCACCCCGCTGCTCACACAGTGTGCGCACTCGCCAGGCGAACTCTTGATCCCTTCCCAGGCTGTGTACGACTCGACTGGCGTGGTGGCCGGGTAGAGAGGATTGATCGCGCACGACGACGAACAGCTTGGGCAGCCAAGACGCATTCCTCACCGCCAGCTGCTCCTCCATCACCCGCCCCACCTGTGCTCGTTGGACGCGGGTGTAGCGTCGCAGGCGCAGCCCCTGCAGCGACGTCCAAGCCCACATTGCTGAGGCGAGGAGGATCGCGAAGAGCAGGTACGTCAGGCGGTAGTACATCTCGCGCTGGGTGACCAGAGCCAGCGTCAGGGTAATCAGCCCGAGAGCGAGAACGATCAAAGCTCGTCGGAAGCGCATCGTCAGTGGTTGCCTTTCGGGAGGAGCCGAACAGCCGTCATCACGAGCGCACCAGCGGACCAGTTGGTGGAGCAGGCAAGGATCGTGACTGGCTGTCTCAACGGGGTCGCACATCCGCTCCCGGTACCGGAAGCGAATCCAGGATCTCACGCATCACCGTCTCGCCGGTGACGTCCTTCAGCCGCGCTGCCGGGCTGACAATCAGTCGGTGGGCCAGGGTGGGTAAGGCCAGCAGCTTGATGTCGTCTGGCAGGACGTAGTCGCGACCCTGCATCGCAGCTCGCGCCTGACCCGTGCGGTAGAGCGACAATGAGCCGCGCGGGCTGGCCCCCAGGTAGATGTCAGGATGATTACGCGTCTGCTGGATCAGATCGACGATATACTGCTTGATCAACGTATCTACGTAGACATCCTTCAGCGCCTCCTGGGCGGCCAAGAGATCCGCCGCCGGGACAACCTGCTCGATCTTTGTCACCGGATGGATGTAGCGCTGTGACTCGAGAATGGCAATCTCGTCCTCGGGCCTGGGATATCCGAGCCGGATCCGCATCAGAAATCGGTCCAGTTGGGCTTCGGGGAGGGGGAACGTGCCCTCGTACTCGATCGGGTTCTGAGTGGCCATCACGAGGAACGGCTCTGGCAGGGGATGCGTTACGCCGTCAACTGTGACCTGGAGCTCCTGCATGGCCTCCAGAAGCGCTGCCTGGGTCTTCGGCGTGGCGCGGTTGATCTCATCGGTCAGCACAACCTGGGCCATGACAGGTCCGGGCCGGAACTCGAACTCACGCGTCTTCTGGTTGAAAATCGAGACCCCCGTCACATCGGAAGGGAGCATATCGGGCGTGAACTGGATGCGGCTGAAGTGACAGCCAAGGGATTTGGCCAGCGACCGTGCCAGCATCGTCTTACCCACGCCCGGCACGTCCTCGATGAGAATATGCCCCTGGGAGAGAAGGCCGACGAGGACCAACTCGATCTCCTTCCGCTTCCCAATGATGACCTGCTCGACGTTCCTGATTAGCCTGTCGGCAACGCGTTCTACTTTTTCGATATCCATGAGGTCTCCTTCACCTATTGGGATGGACACGCACTTCGCTGCTCACTCAAAGTACGCCGTGACGGGTCAATTGGTTCGGCGATGAGAGTCCCGGCTCGAATCTACGGACAGCCCCTTTCTTCCTGCACGAACCTGGCGGCCATCCCGCTGGCAGTGCGCAGATCCCCGAGAGATAGCTCATCTGGCAGGGCATCGGGGTCTTCAAGGGGGGATGCCAGCTTCGAACGGAGGCGCTGAAGCGCGCAGGTCAACACATCGGCGTGATCGAAGGCCAGAGGCGGCAGGTCGTCGACCGACCACCAGCGTGCTTGTGCGGCGTCGCTGCCGGCCTCGGCCATGGGACGGATGTCCATGCCGGTCACCGCGAGGTAGACGACGCTGACCACGTGACCTCGGGGGTCCCGTCCCGGTGCTCCAAAGGTACGCAGCTGCTCCAGATGGGCATGTCTGATGTGGGTCTCCTCCTCAAGCTCCCGACGGGCTGCATCCTGCGGTGCTTCGCCCACGTTGACGAACCCTCCGGGGAAGGCCCACGCACCTTCAAAAGGCGGTTTGCCGCGCTGGACGAGCAGCACTCTCAGATCGGCCCCGCCCATGGCAAGGAGGACGACGTCCGCCGTGAGCGGGGGATGGGGATAGTCGTGAATCGACATATGAGCCTCTTCTCCTACGAGTGCTGAGAATCGGGTGGCGGGCTGGCGGCGACCGATACCGTCGTGCTAGGGAGTGATCACGGTACGCACTCCGCTGCCGAACTCCTCCAGTTGGTCCAGCGCTGCGTTGATGGCGTCGGCGTCCAGCGGCACGGTGCCGGTGACGACGTCCGATAGATCCAGTATGCCGCGGCGAGCGTACTCGACCAGGAGGGGAAGCTCTTGGAGCAAGTGATCGCTTGCCCCGATCGCCTCGCCCTCGCGACCCAGCAGCTCGCGATAGGTGTCAATCTCCAGGGGCTGTGACGCGATGCCTACCATCACCGCCCGTCCAAAGACGGCCAGCGACTGCACGGCCTGGCGCATGGTGAGCGGCAATCCGATCAGCTCCAGAGCCACGTCTACACCCCTGCCACCGGTCAGGCTGCGGACCCTCTCCACCGGGTCGATTTCGGAGGCGTTGATGGGGACGGCCCCGAAGCGCCCTGCCATCGCCAGCCGCTCGGCGTTGATATCCACGGCGTAGACGTCGAGGGCGCCCATCGCGTGGGCGAGCTGGACGGCCGACATGCCCAGTCCCCCGACGCCGAAGATGACTACCGTCTCGCCGGGGGTCAGCCGGCTCTTACGCAGGGCGTGAAAGGAGGTGGCTGACGAGCACATCATGATGGCGCCCTCCTCGAAGGGGATCTCATCGGGCAGAAGAACCGCACTCCGAGCGGGCACGGCGATGTACTCGGCGTACCCTCCGTCCCGATACTTCCCGATCATGGAACCCTCGATGCAGAACTGCTCGCTACCCTGCGCGCAGTAGGGGCAGTCGCCGCACGTGATCAGATAGTGGAGGCAGACCCGATCGCCGGCTGCCAGGTTGGTAACCCGGGCACCGACTTCCTCCACGACGCCGGCCACCTCGTGACCGGGGGTGATGGGCAGGGGGCCGACGGGAGAGTTGCCGGCACGGTAATGGGCGTCCGAGTGACAGATACCGGCTGCCTCAACACGCACCAGCACATCCCGATCCCCAACCTCTGGCGGGGGGATCTCTCGCTCTTCCAGTGGTCGTCCGATCTCGACGATCTGGACGGCTTTCATTCGTGTGCTCTCCTTAGCTGTTGTGAACTCAAGTTTGGCTCTACCGAAACAAGATGCTCCCAGCCCCCGTCTCAGGGGCGGTCACGCGGTCCTGGGCCGGCAGCTGGTTCCACGCAATTTCAGTCACGAAACTGGTGACGAAATCGTTTCCATTCATATTTCTCCGTGATGCGTGTTGCGCGGTGCATGTTGTGTCTGCCGCTGAGCCGAGGCGATTCGTCTCGCGGCCCAGCTCCGTTAAGCGTGAGCTCTCCTTCCGGGGAGAGGAATCAGTCTACCAACCTAGCTGATGGCGGCCTTCACGCG
>JAWLCP010000011.1:0-46163 GCA_041687115.1 Anaerolineae bacterium | reverse complement strand
ATATCGATTCTGTAGAGAAGGCTCGAGATGGCTTGATTTAAACCGGTTTAATCTTACCATAGTTTCCCGACCTTGTCTAGAATCGTTCACGACGCGCCAACAAACGGGTCAGTCGTTCTGAGCAGCATCGGCGCCGCACGATTCGCGCACGATGAGCTCTGTGCCTAGCTGCACGTGGCTGTGCTCCCCCGAACCCTGTTCCACGATCTCAATGAGCAGCTCCGCGGCGCTCCATCCCAACCCAAAAGTTGGCACGTGAACGGTAGTCAGAGCCGGTGTGATGAACCGGGCCGCCGTGATGTCATCAAACCCGACAACGGCGACCTCCCCCGGGACGCACATACCCTCCTCGTGAAGCGCCCGCAACGCGCCCATGGCCACCATGTCGCTGGCGACGAAGACAGCAGTGGGGGGATGGTCGAGCACCATCAAGTCCATGATGGCGGCATAGCCGCTCTCCTCGTCGAAGTTCCCCTCTCGCACCAACGTTTCATCGTAAGGGATATCAGCTGCCTGTAAGGCTCTCCGGTATCCCTCCAGGCGTTGCCCACTGGCGGCATACACCAGAGGTGCATTGGTGATCATCCCCACACGCCGGTGACCAAGGGCCAACAGATGATGAACCGCCGCGGCGGCACCCCGGACGTTGTCTACGTCGACCGATGGAATGTCCACACCGTGGAGGCAGCCGTGCAACACGACTGGAAAACCCTCCGCGCGCAGAGCCAGGAGAAGATCATCGTCGGAGCGAGGACCCGAAAGGATGAGACCGTCCGTGTGGCGACCTCGCACGAGCTCCATGTAGGACCCGTTGGGCTCGTCAACCTCGACCGGGCGAAAGAGAACCTGGTAGCCATACCGGCGGGCGGCACGGCTGATCCCATCCAGAAGACCGGGGAGAAACGCATCGCGATAGGTGTGATCGGGGGCGCGATGCCACACCAGGGCGATCGTGCGCGTCTTCCCACTCGCCAGGCGACGCGCTGCCGCATCGGGGTAGTAGTCCAAGCGCCGGGCCGCCTCCAGGACTCTCTGCCGTGTCTCAGCACCGATGCTGGCATCGGGCACCTGATTCAGGACAAGAGAGACCGTCGTGCGAGAGACTCTCGCTTCCTCCGCGACCTGGCGCTGAGTTACGTAGGAACGGGTTGACATGGGCCCCCTGCTTCGTCGTTGGGTAACGCGTGTTACCAGTATACCGCCTGACACGATTCATGTCAAGAGGCTAGTCACAACTGTGTGCGCGCCGTTCTCCCACCGCACACAGAGCGTATAAGGGGGAACGGGACCTCAAAGACCATCAGCAGGGGGCGATGGCCTCGGAGAGGCTCAAGGAGTCGCTTCGCTTCTCCGGTCGATCAGACAGACGGTGGGAACTTAGAGGGGGAAGCACCTCGGAGCCAACCACAGGCGTGACGAGGCCCCAAGCCCAGATCCAGGTCCTCGAAGAAGGTGGGCGCCCGCTTCCGCCAAACGACGTTCAGAATGAGAACGGGAAGCCCGTGCCGGATCTCCCGATCGGGCACGGGCCAGGACTCAGGCTGCCTGCGAGATCACGCCGCCGAGCCGGCCGTGCGGGGCCGTCCCTGCGCGCGGACCACAGCTTTCGTCACCTCAGCGGCGACGGAAGGCACTAGAAGGAGCGGCAGGATCACCGTCCACTCCCGGCTGCCCAGGGGAACCGTGTCGAAGATCGGTCGGAGGAATGGAACGTAGACGACCGCCACCAGCAGCACGACGGACAGAGCGACCGCGTACTGCATGTACTTGTTGCTGAAGACACCGAGACGGAACAGAGAGGCCCGCTCTGACCGGGCCGTGTAGGCTCGCACCAACTCGGACGCGGAGAGCGTGACAAAGGCCATTGTCTGAGCCAGCATCGGGCTCATCGGATCCCACATCCTGCCAATGTAGTAGGCGCCCAAGACGACGGTCGTAATAGCCACAGTCTGTACACTGATACCTATGGTCATCAGACGGTTGATGATCGGCTCGTGCACCGGCCGGGGCGGGCGGTCCATGATGTCTGGATCCCCTTTCTCCAGGCCCAGGGCCAGCGCCGGCGCGCCGTCCGTGAGTAAGTTGAGCCACAGCAACTGGATGGCGTTCAAAGGCTGCCCGGCCCCGAAGAGCGTTCCCAGAAAGATGACCATAATCTCCGCAACGTTGCAAGAGAGGAGGAAGTAGACAAACTTCCGGATATTAGAGTAGATGACGCGTCCCTGTTCGACCGCCGAGACGATGGAAGCGTAGTTGTCGTCGGTCAGCACCATGTCCGCCGTCTCCTTGGTCACGTCGGTGCCGGTGATGCCCATCGCCACGCCGATGGAGGCGCGCTTGAGCGCTGGCGCGTCGTTGACGCCATCGCCCGTCATCGCCACCACCTGGTCGCGAGACTTCAGCGCTTCGACGATGCGTACCTTGTGCTGGGGAGAGACGCGAGCGAAGACGTCCACTTCGTCGATTTCCTCAAACAACTCCCGATCGGACAGCTTCTCCAAGTCGGCGCCCGTGAGCACCCGTCCATCCTCGGACCGCATAAGGTTGATTTCCTCAGCAATGGCACGCGCTGTATCGGGATAGTCACCGGTGATCATCATCGTACGAATTCCGGCCTTTCTCGCCTTCTCCACCGCGGGCTTCACTTCCGGGCGGGCGGGATCGGTCATCGCCACCAGTCCGATCAGGGATAGATCCTTCTCTACCTCATTCGGATCCAGCTCATCCGGGATGTCATCCAGGTGCCGGTACGCAACCGCAAGGACCCGCAGCCCGTCCCGCCCCAGATCTCGAATGACGTTCTCAATGTGCTGACGGCGACCTGGCGTCAGCGGGACTTCGACACCGTTCTCGAGGATTGTCTCGCACAATGAAAGCATGACATCGGGAGCCCCCTTGACGTAGGCCACGTATTCGGCTCCCCCTGTCTCCTCCAACCCTCGCACCTGACCTCGATGGATCGTCGTCATACGCTTTCGATCGCTGTCGAAGGGAATCTCCGCTACGCGAGGGAGGCGATCCTCGACCTCATCGCGCCACAGACCGGCTTTCGCCGCCGCGACGACCAACGCGCCCTCCGTGGGGTCACCCACCATGCGGTACCGCGTCTCGCTCTCAACCCCTGTCTCGTCCGAAGAGACGGGTTCCAGCTGGGCGTCGGACGCGAGCAAGCCCCCGGTGAGCAAGGCCAGCATCTCCGGGTGGTCGTAGGGATCAGCAGGATCGCCGTAGTTGGTAAACCTGCCCTTGGGTTGATAGCCCTCGCCGCTCACGTCTAGGCGCAGGTTCGCGACGTACAGGCGGACGGCCGTCATCTCATTCTGGGTAAGCGTACCCGTCTTGTCGGAGCAGATGACCGTGGCGCTGCCCAACGTCTCCACCGCCGGCAGGCGCCGGATGAGAGCGTGGCGCCGGACCATCTCCTGCATGCCCAGCGCCAGAACGATGGTGACGACGGCGGGCAACCCCTCGGGCACAGCAGCGACGGCCAGGCTGACCGCCACGATAAACAGCTCAACAATCTCCTGCTGAGTCTGCGCCAGATACGGAATCAGTCCTTCACCCGCAATCAGGGACAGATTCGTGTCCTGGACAAGAGCCTCGACGAACACAATACCGCAGATGACCAGGGTCCCCCAGCCCAGCCAACGGCCAAGCTGATCCAGTCGGCGCTGGAGCGGCGTGGCTTCCTCCTCGTAGGACTGGATCATCTCGGCGATGAGGCCGATCTCCGTCTGCATCCCCGTCTCCACCACGATACCCGCACCACGTCCATACGTGACCGTGGTGCCCATGAAAGCGAGATTCCGGCGATCGCCCAGGGGGACCTCCTGAGAGTGAGTGATGTCGGCCCGCTTCTCCACCGGCACCGACTCACCTGTCAGAGAGGCTTCGTCGATCTTGAGGTTGGCGGTCTCAATGAGCCGAAGATCCGCCGGGACATAGCTCCCCGCCTCAAGAAACACGATATCCCCCGGAACTACCTCTCGGGCCGGGATGGAGACCCGATGACCATCTCGCATCACCCGGGCCTCGGGGGCCGCCATCTTCTTCAAGGCAGCAAGGGCCTCCTCCGCCTTGTTCTCCTGGATCACGCCCAGAACTGCGTTCAGGACGACGATGGCCAGGATCGCGCCGGCCTCCACCGTCTCCCCCAACACGAAAGATACGCCAGCGGCGACGATCAGGATGAGGATAAGGAAGTCCTGGAACTGCCTTACCAATAGTTGCCAGAACCCCGGGCGCGGCGTCTCGGCTAGCTCGTTCAGTTCGTAGCGCTCCAGACGAGCCTTCGCTTCATCAGACGTAAGCCCCGCCTCAAGATCCGTCCTTAACGTCTCGGCGACGTTCTCGATAGAACGACTATGCCACAGAGAGGCTTCCTTTTCCATATCCTCCTCGCAGAACGAAGCAACAGAGCAACGCGCGATTATAACATATTCAGGTCGCCCGGCAACGCGCACAAGGACAACAGCCCGCACCGGGAGCGGCTGCTGCCCTTGAGGCCCCCGATTTCAAGCAAGTTACGGACGTCGGAGATCCAACATGACCACCTCAAGGGTAAGACGCGCGTTCGCGTTTTGGTGCAGTTTCTCGATAGCACCCCTCAACGCCTTCACCACAAGAGCGCTCGCCTCCACACCAAAACGACGCGCGTGCTCCCGCAGTTGATCCTGGCGGTCTACGTTGGTAACTGGTGAGTCAGCCCCGGAAGCCACAAGCAGCACATCTCGCCACCAGCCAATCCAAAGATCAAGCACCTGCTGGATCGCGACGGGATCACGGGCCATCTTCTCCGCATACTGAAAACGCCGCACCATAGAAGCGCCGATCAGCTCGTTCATATCGTCCAGGCGCCTGGCACGGCGCCTAAGCGCCTCCGCATCCTGGAGGGTGCGCACAGCCCAGCCCAACCGCCCGCTGGATAGATGTGCGAGCAGTTCAGCCCGGTTCGGTAGCGCATCCCAACGCTGGATCAGAGCCTGCTCCACGAGCGCGATGGGAAGTGGTCTCAACGGGACGTGCTGACAGCGAGACACAATTGTAGGGAGCAGAAGGTCCGCTTCTCGGGCGAGGACGATAAGCACGACGTGCGAGGATGGTTCCTCCAACGTCTTGAGCAGCGCGTTGGCGGCCGAGGTAGTCGCCTCCTCGAAACGGCGCAGGATCGCCACCTGGCAGCGCCCCTCCACCGGGGTGAGACTGAGGGTGTGCTCCAACTCGCGCACCTGATCGATCTTCAGGTTGGCGCCCACATGCTCGGATTCGACGACGTGAAGATCGGCGTGATTGCCGCTGGCGACCAGACGACAGGCACGACATTCCCCACAAGGCCTGGCGGTAACCTCTTGGTGCTGGCAGACAAGGGCGGCAGCCAGCTCTCGCGCCAGCGTCGTCTTGCCCACACCGGGAGGCCCAGTGAACAGGTACGCGTGAGACACGGTGTCGGCGACCACGGCCCGCTGCAGCGACCTCACGGCCCACTCGTGTCCTACGACCTTCCAGGCTCCATCTGCATTCATCGCTTGCATAGCACCGGCGAAGATGGTATAATCATAAAATACTGTGGGCGGTTAGCTCAGTTGGCGAGAGCGCCACGTTGACATCGTGGAGGTCGCAAGTTCAAGTCTTGCACCGCCCACCACCGGCTGGCTGGCACTGTCGCCAGCCGGCCTTTTCTTGCGCCTCTGCGGGGTGGCACCCCCAGACTTGGATTGGGAACCCCCGGTTCGCTTCCGCATCGCCGGGGTCTCCAGCCCCACGGTGGCGCAACTACCCGCTGCTCACAGGTCGCCCCTTGCCGACCACCAGCCAGCGGTAGCTCTTCTCGATGCGGTCCCAGTTGTACTCGCGGTCGAGCGACCAGAAGCGACCGATAAGCGACACAAACTGCCCCACACCCAATCGATCACACTCGGCCTCGATGTCCCCCACATAGATGGCGCCGCTTTCCGGTTTCTCACCGCGACGTCCCAGCATGCCGTGGACGTAGACCTCCGGCACGCCCACCTGCTTCGCCATGCGCAAGAGGGCCTTGAGGTGCTCCACTGAGCCATGAGAGCTATAGAAGGAGATAATGCCCAACAGATGAAGAGCCGCCCCATCGTCCCTGGCTTCCTCCATGGCCCAGAGCAGTACGTCGTTCTCGAAGAAGCTGCCGTCCTCGATCGCCCGCTCAATGCGCAATCGGTCGGACGTGACCACGCGCCCTGCGCCGATGTGAGTATGCCCTACTTCGGAGTTGCCTACTGTCTTCCCTTCCCGATTGGGAACCTCGTTGGGCAGGCCAACGGCCTCCCCAGCGGCCTCCAGCCGGGTGCAGGGATGTGTCAGCTGGACGTCGTCCATCACCGGCGTATCGGCCTCCATGATCAGATTGCCCCACTCCTCGTCGCGGGCACCCCACCCATCGAGGATAAACAGCGCCACGCGCTGAGGCCTGCGCCCGTCCGCGCCATCGATCAGTGACACGCCGGTCATCGCGTCTGGCTTCTCTATTCCCATCAGGTCCAGCACCGTTGGCGCCACGTCGGTCAACGTGCCCCCATCCCGGACCCTCACGCTCATCTCGTCACCGCCCGCCCCCTCCAAGTGCGGCGCGACCAAGATAAAGGGAACCTGGCTGTCGGTGTGGCCGGTGTCGATGGACCCATCGGGGTAATACCACCTCTCCACCGTGCCGTGGTCCGCGGTAACCAGCGCGGTCACGCCCATCTGCTGTGCCACCTCCAGCACCCGCCCCAGCTGCGTATCTACCGTGGAGACGGCTGCTTTGATCGCCTCGCGGTCCTCGCTGTGGCCGATCACGTCGACGTTGGCCCAGTTGACGACCAGCAGATCGACGGCGTCATCCCGCAGCACCTCGATAGCAGCCTCGGCAACGTCTGCGGCACGCATCTCCGGCGGCGGCAGATATCCCTCGGTCTCCAGAGACTCAACGATCTCCCACGTCTCGCCGGGGAAGGGGTCGAGACGCCCCCCGTTCAAGAAAGTCGTTACGTGAACCTGCTTCTCCGACTCAACGATCTTGGTCTGGCGCTTCCCCGCCTTGCTGACCGTCTCGCTCAGCGTATCCCGGATCTCGCCCAAGGGGGGAAAGGCGACACGCACGTTGAGATCAGGGTGATACTCAATCATGGTGGCCCAGTTCGTCTTGATGGGCTCACGTTCAAAATAGGGGAACCTCTCGTCCACGAAGGCCTGCGTCAGCTCAATCTCGCGCTCGCCCCGGATGTCATAGAAAACGACGTAGTCACCGTCCCGAATACGTCCGATCGGCTCACCCGCTTCGTCGACCCGTACCAGGGGCTCCATCGTCTCGTCATCCTCGCCAGCGCGATAGGCAGCTCGCACGGCCTGGGCGAGGGGTGTCGTCTGGTCATGTCCCATAAACTACTCCTGCAGATAGGTGAGACGTCAAAGGAAAGAACAGAGAGCGACCCCGTCTGGGGCTGATCTCCACACATCTTGCTGAGCGCGTACGATTGTATCACGGGGGAGGGGCGCGAGCAAATACGGCATGATCCCGAACTGCGCACCGCGCGCACAGCGTGAGGTTGACAGAAGCCAGGAAAAGGATATAATGGCACAAACAAGACTGGAAAGCGTTGATCGGGACGAGTATCTGCCGGGACGGTCGTAGAGAGAAGGGGCCACAGGCTGAAAGCCCCTTTGGCCAGGCGGCTGAGAAAACCCCCCGGGAGCGGGTCTCCCAAATCGCGTGACGCGAGGTGCAGAAGGCGCGAGAGTATGAGACCCCGGCCAGGCCCGTTATGGCCTCAAGAGTGTGCGGCAGGCTCTGTCGCAAACTTGGGTGGAACCACGTGGGAGAACCCCGCGCCCCAAGGGCGCGGGGTTTCTGCATTCTAGATGAAGGAGGGTAATCGAGATCCCGGAGAGGGAGACTGATACCTCGGTGCACGAGGATCTGCCGTCGAGGCGATCAGCAATAAGGAGGGAGAGAATGTCTGACGAACACAAGTCTGAAGAGAACGGTCATCTGCACCGCATCCGACACTCGGCCTCGCACGTCATGGCGCAGGCTGTGCTGGAGAAGTTCCCCGGGGGCAAGTTCGCCATCGGCCCGGCCATCGACACCGGCTTCTACTACGACTTCGATCTCCCGCGTCCCCTGACGCCGGAAGATCTGGAGGAGATCGAGAAGCGGATGCGCGAGATCATCAGTGAGAAGCATGATTTCGTCCGCAAGGAGGTCGACGAGGAGAAGGCACGGGAGATCTTCGAAGACCAACCGTACAAGCAGGAGCTGATCGACGACATCGTCTCTGGCGGGGCGGACGAGCACGGCGAGCCTGTCGAGGGCCAGGTCGAGCTATCCATCTACCGTCACGGGCCCTTTGTGGACCTCTGCCGAGGACCGCACGTCGAAAACACGGCCGAGATCAACCCAGATGCCCTTAGGCTGCTCAGCGTCGCCGGGGCCTACTGGCGGGGCGACGAGCGTCGACCGATGCTCCAGCGGATCTACGGCACCGTCTGGGAGACGGAAGACCAGCTTGAGGAGTTCCTCCAGTGGCAGGAGGAGGTTGAAAGGCGGGATCATCGACGCCTGATCAAGGAGCTCGACCTTCTCAGTTTCCACGAGGAAGGCGGCCCCGGCCTGGCTTACTGGCATCCGAAGGGCGGCCGCATACGTGAGATCATCGAGGACTTCTGGCGGTCGCGTCACCGGGAGGGTGGTTACGAGATCGTCTTCACGCCCCACATTGGCAAGGCAGAGCTATGGGAGCGATCCGGGCATCTCGACTTCTACGAAGAGAGCATGTACGCCCCCATGGATGTGGACGGGGTGGACTACTACTTGAAACCGATGAACTGTCCGTTCCACATCTTGATCTACGAGTCCGACCTCCGCTCCTACCGTGATCTTCCCCTCCGTTGGGCTGAGCTGGGGACGGTCTACCGCTATGAGCGGAGCGGCGTGCTCCACGGCCTGCTGCGCGTGCGCGGGTTCACGCAGGATGACGCCCACATCTTCTGCACGCCGGACCAGATTCAGGATGAGATTCTGCGCGTGCTCGATTTCAGCCTCGACCTGCTGCGCAGCTTCGGCTTCGAGGAGTTCAAGGTGCAGTTGAGCGTGCGCGACCCGGACGCACCGGACAAGTACGCGGGCGAGGACGCTATGTGGGACCAGGCGGAGGAGTCGCTGCTCAAGGCCATCGAGGCACGTGAGCTATCCTACCAGCGGATCGAAGGCGAGGCGGTCTTCTACGGGCCTAAGATCGACATTCACGTCAAGGACGCCCTGGGCCGGACGTGGCAGCTGACCACGATCCAGTTTGACTTCAACATCCCCGAGCGGTTCGATATGACATACGTTGGGGAGGATGGCAGGCAACATCGTCCCTACATGGTCCATCGAGCGCTCCTGGGGAGCATCGAGCGCTTCTTTGGCATCCTGGTGGAGCACTACGCGGGGGCGTTCCCCGTGTGGTTGAGTCCGGTCCAAGCGACCCTGATCCCCATTACTGACCGTCACGTCGAGTACGCAGAAGCTGTGGCCGAACGGCTGCGAGTGGCAGGACTGAGGGCCGAGGTCGACGACTCCAGCGACCGCATGGGAGCTAAGGTCCGGAATGCGCAGATGCAGAAGGTACCGTACATGCTCATCGTCGGGGACCGGGAGATTGAGGCGGAGCAAGTCAATCTCCGGCTGCGCAACGAGGAGGTGCGAGGCGCCATGTCCGTGGAGGCGTTCATCAAGCTGGCTCAGGAGGCGGTCGAGACGCGCCGACAGCTGTAGAGATCGACCAGCGGCGAGGGCTTCGCTGATGCGGTTCGAAGCCCTCGTCGTGGGGTGAACCCCAGGATCTTGATGAGGGCCCCGACGGCGCAAGCGAGTGTGAGCAATTTGACATCATTCCCCAGTTGTGCTATTATGATCTGCATCAAGTACGTTCTGATGCATCTCTAGGAGGAGACCTTATTAGCGAGAAGCCATATCGTGTCAATCGGCAGATCCGTACTTCCCCAGTTCGACTCATCGACGCAGATGGCGAGAATCGAGGCGTGGTGCCGCTGGAGGAGGCTGTGGAAGCTGCCATCTCAACAGGCAATGACCTGGTAGAAGTCGCGCCTCATGCCAATCCCCCCGTTGTCAAAGTTATGGACTACGGGAAGTTTAAGTATGAGCAGGAGAAGAAGGCACAGCAGGCGCGCAAATCCCAGAAGCAGGTCGAGGTCAAGGAGATCCAGCTGCGCCCCAAGACCGCGGATCACCACCTCGATTTCAAGGTGCGCCGAGCCAGAGGCTGGCTTGAATCGGGCAAGAAAGTCAAGGTGCGCATGCGCTTCAGGGGGCGGGAGATAACCTACCCTGAGATCGGGCGCGAGAAGCTGCGTGAGATCGCGGACGAGTTGTCGGATGTCAGCGAGGTGGAGCAGAGCCCGAGTATGGACCGATATTCGATGCTGATGGTCTTGACGCCATCGGAGGAGTGAGCCGCGGCAGAGCGAGTGCAACTCGCTTACGCGAAAGCAGAGACTCCGAAAGAGGAAGAGGGATCAGAAGAAGATCCGCCAGAGAAGGCGGATTCATTTTTGGGTAGATCGTTAGTTCGTAAAGGAGCAATGGTGCAGTGCGAGTAAAGGGTGCAGGGAATAGGCGTCGTCGCCACAAGAAGATTCTTCGAGACACCAAAGGGTATTGGGGAACGCGACACGATCTTTTCCGTCGGGCCAACGAAGCCTGGATGAAATCCCAGTGGTATGCCTACCGGGACCGACGGCAGCGCCGGCGCGACCTCCGTCGGCTGTGGATCACGCGGATCAACGCAGCGGCCCGCCAGAATGGAGTGCCCTACAGCCGCTTCATCCACGGGCTGAAGGAAGCCAACGTAGCGCTGGATCGGAAGATCCTGGCCGATCTCGCCGTGCGAGACCAGGATACTTTCGCCGAGATCGTCGAGATAGCGAAGGACACTATCGCGTAGACTCGGACGCTCAACCAAAGAACATAGGGAGCCAGTAAATGGCTCCCTTTTTTTCTTCCGGGCAGCCGATAGTGGATGGGTCGACAGATTGCCCAGGGACATCAGCTTGCCGTTCGGTTCTTTGTGCGGTAGACTCCTGAGCCAACATGAGACGTCGCGGCTGTGTCGTTCCACTCACCGCCCTGTTGATGCTCACCCTGCTCGCCCCGCCTGGTTGTGCCTCTGACCCCCTGCAGGCTCCCACAACATCCTCAGGACAGTACCCGACGCCTCAGGCGACGGACGCGGCGCCTCCGTGTCCAACCCCAACTCAGACGCCACCCTCGACAGCGACGCCTTCACCTGAGCCCAGCCGCACAGCGACAGCCGCGACGACACCCACGTCGACCCCCAGCCTTGCGCCGACATACACCATGGTGAGCCCGACCGCCACGCGGGCGCCTGTCACGTCATCCCCCATTCTCCCCCCTCCCTCGCCGGCCCTCCCACCACCCCCTACAGAGCAGCCCTTCGCACCGGTTCCACCGCCCGGACGCAGCTTCGCCACGCTCGACGAGTTCTGGGCAGGCGCCGCCGAGTGGATGCTGGAGGTACATGACGTGGGCTTGCCAGTCGGCGAATCCGACACGGTCCACCGAGGTGAGGGTGAGTTCTGGTCCTACCTGCACGCCAGTCACAGATCGGCGGCGGTGGTCGATTCGTGTGGCGATCCCGCCCCGTTTCCCGGGTGCGTCACCCTCTGGAAGAGCCGTGACGGGGGCCTCAGCTTCTCGCTCGAGGCCCCCTCTTGCCTGTTCGCCTGCTCCAGCTGCCCCTGCGATCCCGGACGGGACCACCCAGGGCAGCAGCAGTATCCGCGCGCCTTCTTCGACACAGATCGTGCGTACATCGTGTACGAGTGGGGCGCCCGGACGTGTCTCCGTACCTCCGGCGATGGCCTTCACTGGTCTGTGGAGGCCCGTGTGCCGGGCACCGGACAGTGGGACTCCGAGACAAGGCCGTGCACAGAGGCTGAATCGATCGGCGACCACCCAAACATAGACGCCGAGACGGAGTTCGGCGACTGCCTGGTCGGCGCACCGCCGGGAATCATCGTGGAGGGAGAATTCCTTTACGTGTTTGTCGGCCTGGGTCGGAACCCCGGCCACGTGGGCTGCTATATCGGCGATAAGCTCGCCGGTGCAGGATCCGAAGCGGTTGCAGCAGGTCTGCGTAAGTGCACCTCGAATCCCCTCTTCGGGGCGGAACAAGGGTACGGTCCGCTAGAGGCACGAGGAGCCGAGGCAAACCCCTACTTCGAGTTCCGCACTATCTCCTCCGCCGATGTCGTGCGCGTCGGCGACCACTATTACATGGCTTATGAAGGCGTGCGCGGCCCCAGCCATGCCACCGTCGTCGACGACCAGTTTGCGCTGGGCTTTGCGCGCAGCGTCGGGCCGGCCGTCGACGGCCCCTGGGAGAAGTATCCGGGCAATCCCGTGATCATGGACGTGGCGAACAACTGGGGCATCGGCCACGCCGACATCGTGATCATCGGGCCGGCGACGTACCTCTATACCGCCACGTCACAGAGCACCCGTGGACGATACGCGCTTGTACGAAAGTAGCTCCGTCGCCGGGAGGGCCGGGCTGCGCCGGTTGAGAGTCTTTCGGCGAAGTGGGTCAGAAGCTTTCCATAATGGTCCGGTACCGTTCTTTCACCGCCCACCCAGTGGCCCGCTCCGCGGCGTTGTCGCGCGCTTGACATCACGAACGTTTGTTCGTATAATGATGGTCGGAGGGCGCGATGGACGCAGTGGAGAAATTGAGGCTGCTGGGGCCGGCCACCTGCTTCGAGCCAGCCGAGGAGATGGGTGCCGTGCGCCCCGCTAGAAGCCAACAGCGGGTCGACGACATCTCCAGATGCATTCACCACGCCGTGTTGCCCAACGGCAACCGGATTGCCCTGCTCAAGACGCTTCTAACCTCCGCCTGTGAGCGCGACTGCCACTACTGCGCTTTCCGCCAAGGACGCGACTTCCGCCGGGCCACCTTCTACCCAGACGAACTGGCACGGCTCTTCATGCAGATGCATCAGAGCGGCATGGCCCAGGGCATATTCCTCAGCTCTGCCATCGCCGGCGGCGGACCCAACACCGAGGACCGGCTCATCGCGACCGCCAGGATGCTGCGCCAGAGGTACGAGTTCCGAGGCTATATCCATCTGAAGATTATGCCTGGAGCCGAGCGTGATCAGGTCGAAACGGCCATGCGCCTGGCGGATCGGGTGTCTGTCAACCTGGAGGCGCCTAACACCAAGCGCCTGGGCTCGATGGCCCCACACAAGACGTTCGACGTGGAGCTACTGCAGCGGCTGCGCTGGATAGAGGAGATCCGGCGAGAGAGACCGGGGCACTGGCCTAGCTCCACCACCCAGTTCGTCGTCGGGGCCAGCGAAGAGAGCGACGTCGAGTTGCTGACGACGACCGAATATCTGCACCAAGAAGCCGGCTTGGCCCGAACGTACTTCATGGCGTTCGCCCCGATCCCAGATACGCCGCTGGAGGATCACCCCCCGACGCCGCCCGAGCGGGAGCACCGGCTCTATCAAGCTTCATTCCTTCTCCGCGACTACGGTTTCAGTGCGGAAGAGCTTCCCTTCAACCGCAATGGGAACCTCCCGCTGGAGGTTGACCCGAAGCTCGCCTGGGCGCGGCGCACCCTTACACAGGCTCCTGTCGAGGTCAACACGGCCAGCCGCCAGCAGCTTCTGCGCGTGCCCGGGATCGGGCCCAAGAGCGCGGATAAGATCACGAAGGCTCGCCGGCTGGGGAAATTAGGCGATCTGAGCGACCTGGGCAAGCTGGGAATCGCCACCCAGCGGTGTGCCCCCTTCGTCCTACTCGACGGGCGCCGTCCTCCGCGCCAGCTAAGCCTGTGGCCTGATTGAACTCCAATGCTGAGGACAGCGTCGCATGGCCCAATCACCCGCATCCACCTAGCGCGAACCGTGCTGGGCCGGCCGCTGCGGACCGTCGAGGCCTACCTCGTCGACGGGCTGCTCATCGACAGCGGGCCTCCGGGCACGGCCTCGGAGATGGTGCGCTGGTGCCGCGAACAGGACGTCCGCGAGGTGGTCAATACCCACCACCACGAGGACCACTCAGGTGGCAACATGGCACTTCGGACCTCCCTGGGGCTCCCTGTCGCCGCGCCATCGGAAGGGCTCTCCATTCTGAGCGACGGGCCCCGTCTCCAGTTTTACCGCCGGCTCGTGTGGGGGCAGCCGGATGGCGTCGCTGCGCAGCCCTTGGGCGATGCCGTGGAGACGCCAAGGTATCGCTTCGTGGTGACCTCCACCCCTGGTCATTCTCCCGACCACGTCTGTTTCTTCGAGCCGGATGAGAGGTGGCTCTTCAGCGGCGACCTGTTCATCCACGAGCGGGCCCGCTACCTGCGGGTAGACGAGGATGCTCACCAGATCCTGGCATCACTGCGCCGCGTGTTGGCGCTCCGCCCTCGCTTGCTGATCTGCTCCCACGCAGGGTTTGTGGAGGACGGTCACAGGGCGATCGAGCGGAAGATCGCCTACTGGGAGGATCTGACGGAACAGGCACGGGCCCTTCGCAGGGAGGGACTCTCTGTGGAGCAAATCAGGGAGGCGCTACTGGGGGCCGAGGGGCTGGCGACACGCCTCAGTCGAGGGCACTTCTCCAAGAAGAATCTAGTTAACTCGCTGCTGGGCGACCCGGACTAGCGTCGGCTCGCCCGCCTGCCTCCACGCCACTGACGCGGGTGGACGGAAGCAACAGCTAGTGAGGGATCCGAGACGTGCGGTGACGGCGCTGACGGAGAGGACGCAACCTGTTTAGAGGTCGGCGGCTTGAGCGATGACAGACCCCGGGCAGCTTTCGGCCCTCCTGATTGTCGCCGATATCGGCCTCGGGGGCAGACGGCCCGGCAGACGACGAACTAAGCGTTGATGTGCTTCATCAGCAGGAGCATCAGTTTGAGGATGTTCGTCAGCCGCACCCCTTTGCGAATCTTCTTATTGTGGGGATCCATTCTGACGATGATCTGCAGGTCCTTGATCTTCACATAGATGTTCGAGAACAACCTCTCGGTGGACCAGCCGACGTACTGCTGATACTGGGGCTGATCGCCCGCGACCTCCTCTGTCAGCCTGCCCCTCCTCAACGAGCCGAAATTGAAACCCGACTCCAACGCCTCCTTCATATTCTCCGTCTGCAGATTGGCAATCACATCATCAATGGGCAGATCGTACTTGACGTATGAGAAGATCAGCTCGATGTTGCTCAGCAACTCCAGCTGCAGCTTCTGCTTCCAGCCTCTGGATCTCCTGACCCATGCGTTAACCGTCTCCAGCACCGAGTCGACGCTCGAAATCAGATCGCTCAGCGTCCCCAGGCTAAACACAAGGCCTCCCTCCCTTCGCCCTCTCCCGTTGGCCCCCAGACAACAAGCTCACCAAGCAATGGTCCATCGAATGCGAGAAAACGTGCCGACCCACGCTCAGCGGGTCCTCCTTGACGGTACGCTCGGCGCCCTCACCGGCATGCCGTCCGACGGCATCCATGGATCGGAGCCCAGCAGACAGCCCCCTCTTGTGGTCCAGGTGCGCGAACCCGCCCATCGAGCCCAGCTCGCTCACGGCCAGCCTGCGCGATTCCGTCCATCCAGGCACGCGCTATGGCGCTATGATAGCATACGAGAGGAAGCCGGTCAAAAAGAGAAGCCCCAGGGAGCGTCCCTGGGGCTTCGGTCGGTCATCGGTGGGTGCCCTACGACAGGGCCTCCATCGGCTCCTTCTCTCGACCGTTACCGCCGATGGGCGCGGACCCGATCTCAATATCAGAGTGGAAAGCCAGCTGGAGCACCTCCTCCACGTGGTCGACCAACTCGAACCTAAGCTCGTCGCGGATCTCCTGGGGCACCTCGTCCAGATCCACCTCGTTGGCTTTGGGCAGAATCACCGTCTTCAGGCCACGGCGATGGGCTGCCAGGACCTTCTGCTTAATGCCGCCAACAGGCAGCACGCGCCCCTGCAGCGTCACCTCGCCGGTCATCGCGACGTCCTCGCGAACGGGCCGTCCAGTCAGCACCGAGACCAAAGCAGTCACCAGCGTCACCCCCGCCGACGGACCATCCTTCGGGATCGCTCCGGCAGGCACGTGGAGGTGAACCGTCTTGTCCTCCAAGGTGTCCTTGGGGAGACCGAGATGCTCCAACTCACCTTGCACGAAGCTAAGGGCGATGCGGGCCGACTCTTTCATCACATCGCCAAGCTGACCCGTCAGAAGAAGGTTGTCCTTCCCCGCCATGGAGCGCGCCTCCACGAAGAGCACCTTGCCGCCCGCCGGCGTCCACGCCAGGCCAGTGGCCACACCCGGCAGCTCCGTGCGCAGCTGAGCCTCGTCCCGATAGCGCGGCTTACCCAGGAACTCAGTCACCTTCTCCTCGTCCACGACCTCGGTCCATCCTGCATCATCAGCCGCACGCTTCGCGACGTCAATCGCCACCTTGCGCAGGGCCCGGCCGATCTCCCGCTCAAGGTTGCGAACGCCAGCCTCGCGCGTGTAATCACGGATGATGGTCCTCAGACCACCATCGGTGAACTCTACCTCCTCAGGCTGCAGGCCGTTGACCTTGATCTGACGCGGGACCAGATACCCCTCCGCGATCTGCACCTTGTCGTACTCCGTGTAGCCATCGATCTCGATAACCTCCATACGGTCCTGCAAGGCGGGCGGGATCGTGCTCAATGTGTTCGCCGTGGTGATGAAGAACACGTCACTCAGATCGAAGTCCACGTCCAGATAGTGGTCACGGAACGCGTGGTTCTGCTGTGGATCAAGCACCTCCAGCAGAGCGCTGGCCGGATCGCCCCGCCAGTTCGAGCTCACCTTGTCGATCTCGTCCAGCATGAACACGGGGTTACGCGTACCGACGCGCTTCAGCGCTTGGATAATTCGACCCGGCATGGCGCCGATGTACGTTCGACGGTGACCTCGGATCTCGGCCTCGTCGTGCAACCCTCCCAAGCTCATGCGAGTGAACTTGCGTCCCAGCGCTCTCGCAATCGACCGGCCCAGGCTGGTCTTGCCCACGCCTGGTGGACCGACAAAACAGAGAATCGTCGAGGCGTACTCCTCCGGCCTGTCCACGTCCCGTTCCCGATGGAGCTTCCGCACAGCGAGGAACTCGAGGATGCGCTCCTTAACCTTCTCCAGATCATAGTGATCCTCGTCCAACACATTCTCGGCGTGGACTAGATCGAGATTGTCCACCGAAAGCTCGTTCCAGGGAAGCTCCAGCAGCCAATCCAGATACGTCTTGATCACGCCCACCTCTGCCGACTGGGGATGGAGCTGCGCCAATCGTCCAAGCTCGCGCTCAGCCTCCCGGCGCGCCTCCTCAGGCAGCTCAGCCTCCTCGAGCTTCTGGCCGTAGATCTCGACCTCCGAGCCCTCTTCGCTCTCACCCAACTCCTTCTGAATGGCCTTGAGCTGCTGACGCAGGAGATACTCGCGCTGCGTCTTCTCCATCTCGGTCTGAGCTTCTTCGCGAATTCCCTCGCTGACCTCCAAGACCTCCAGCTCGCGCTGCATGATGCGGAGCAAGGAGCGCATCTGAGCGGTCAAGCTCTCGCCAGATAGGACTTCCTGCGCCTGCTCCACATCCAACTGCAGGTTGGATGCCAGGGCGTAGAGCAGAACCTCCGGCTCGACCACCTGATCGAGCATCTCGATGGCCTCTTCGGGGACTTGAGGGAAGTACGAGACCATCTGGCGGGCCAAGTTGAGCAGCTCGCGCCGGAGCGCCTCGACTTCCGTCTCGTTCTCGACTCGCTCGCGAATGGGATCAACCCGAGCCTTCAGGTATGGTTCCTCAGCCACCCACTCGGCGATCTGCACGCGGAGCATGCCCCTTACGATGATCTGGTACTTCGCACTCTCGTCATCCTCCAGACGGACCACCCGGTCGACTCTCGCCAACGTGGCTACCTGATGGACGCCATCCGGGCCTGGCTCCTCGACCGATGGATCAGTCATCGCCGTCAGCACCACCAGCCGCTCACCGTCGAGGGCATCCTCGAGCAACTTGACGGAGCGCGGAATGCCGATTGCCAACGGCAGCACCGTGTGAGGGAAGGCCACCACGTTGCGCAGGGGCAACACGGCCAATTCATGCGGCAGGTCGCCGCTTAGTATCCGTTCGTCGTCTTTCTCTTCAACTAGTGATCGCAGCATACAAGCACCTCAAGTGTGCGACAAGAAGCGTCACTGTTTCGCATAGCACGTCATGCGTACGTGGCCTAGATTATGGTCGGTCGGCATAGGAAATCCATTAACAGAACATAGGAACTGCATTAGAGTCTGTGTCAGCGAACGCAGCGGAGGGCCGCCCCGATGGAGCCTGGGGGTAAGCAGAAACGGGAAGGCCGCATCTGGATGCCTTCCCGCTTCGCCTACGCTGATGTGTTGACCGGGTCCGTCTACAGGCTCGGACGAGGGGGTACTGCACACCACCCGGAGCCTATACCTGGGCGCGGCCTACGAGGCGCCAGCCGCCCGACGCTTCGGCTCCATGAGTTGGCGCAACCGGTCGATATAGGCCTTCGAACTGGACTGACTGAGCCAATCTCTGACGTGCCTGTGGCCGTAGAGGCGCAGCATGGGCACGACCAGGATATCCTGCAGCTGATTCCAGGATTCATGCGACAGCGCATTTCTCAGAACGCCCAGCAGGTCGGGCCAGCGCGACGGCAGGAGAAAGAAGAACGCCAGTCGAGGGAGTTGCAGCCGCAGCTTCCTTTCCCGCCATAGGAGACCGAGCAAGAACGGCAGATTCCGCGTCACGTTAGATAGGAAGAGGCTCAACACATGGCGCACAGAGTAGAAACGGGCCATCGCGCGACAGACGCCCATCTGCAGCTCGTAAGCGCTCATCTGCTCTGGCTGGACCACGCAGTGGTGCCCATCGTACAGGCTTATATCGTCGGTCAGAAGCCGATCGCGCTCGACCATCCTGTCATAGAAGGGGGTGCCCGGACACGGGGTGAGCATCAGGAACTGCACCGTATCGATCTCGTTGTCCAGTGCAAAGTCAACCGTCCTGTCAAAAATGCTCTTATCATCCGTATCCGCCCCGAGGACGAACATCCCGTGTACGTGAATGCCGTACTCGTGAAAGGCCGCTACGCTGTCCCGCACGTCACGCACGTTCTGACGTTTGTTGTAAGCCTCCAGTGTCGCTTGACTCACAGACTCGAAGCCACAATAGACCATCGTGCACCCCGAATCGCGCATCAGGCTGAGCAACTCGTGATCCAGCTCTCGGGTATGCTTATCTTTGTAGACCGCCTCGGCTCGCATCTGGGCGGACCACTGAGGGGTCAAGCCCCGTTCCATCATTGCACGGAGCAACGCCTTGGTGCGTCGTTTGTCGACGACGAAGTTGTCATCATAGAAGAATACGGGGCCGCGGTCGCGATAGCGCTCCAATTCATCCAGCACGTTCTCAATGGCGCGCGCACGTACCCGCCGTCCAAACATGTGGATTACCGAGCAGAAGTCGCAATTGAAGGGACAGCCCCACTGGGTCATCACGGGAATGTTGGTCATGCGCTCCTCACCGACGATCAGATCAAGCGCTGGCGCCGGAAGTGTCTTGAACCTCTCCGGGGAACAAGGCCTGCGGTCAGGATTGTGCTTCGGCTGCCCCATCGGGTCTCGATAGGAGAGGCCTGCCACATCAGCCAGATCGTCATCTCCCTCAAGCACATCGACCAGTTCCCGCATCGTCTCCTGGCCCTCTCGACGGACGACGAAGTCACAGTGTTCCAGCCCCTCGTCGGGGAGGAACGTCACGTGGGGACCCCCGATGACCGTCGGGATCCCTAGATCCCGTACCCGCCCCGCCATCTTGTACGCGGCCGGCGTCGTCGCCGTCGTGGTGGAGAAGCCGACCAGGTCGGCTTCCGCAATATCGTCCCAGTCAACCGGCGCCAGCGTCTCCACATAGATGCGCACGTCGTGACCGTGATCGACCAGCATGCGCCCTATCAGCGGCAGTCCCAGTCGCGGCAAGAGCGCTCGGTCAAAGACATTTAGTCCTGGAGCCTTGGGCTCGATCAATCGAACCTTCATCACATCCTCCTCTGCTTATCTATCGAACGGAAAGCATCTCTTCCCCTCCCGGATTGGCCCCAAGAGTTGGCAGACTCCATGCAGACGCCGAATGGCCTCTCCAGATAAGGGAACGCCTCGCTACCTGGGGCCTCGCGTGCTCACGACCGGGCAACTCAGCCCATTGTGATCAGGTATGCGGAGCATCCAACTAGGCCGCACCCAAGAACGCACTCACTCCTCGAAGGCGAACCTGCCTTCGCATGCGTCATTCAGGATGAAAGGGAATGCCCGGATGTTGCCTAGACAGGTGAGATTGGACAGGCTCGGGCTCTCGGCGCAAGGATCAGAGGGAAGGACGTAAGGGGAAAGGGAGCATCAAAGGAAAAGGCAAATCTTGATGGACCAAGCGACGTCGACAGATGTGACTGACGCCTCCTCTTCGACAGCCACCGGAGCATCAGACCCAGACAGACCTCAAGCAATGCCTGAACTGCGCCCTCCTCGGTCGACAGGTCGTCACCTTCTGGCTCGCGGGAGTCAGCGAGTTTCAGCAGATGATCGAGCGAGAAGCTGAGATTCGGCGCTGCATTACGCAACCCGCTCAGTCGCCGCTGACCATCGAGAATCAGGGCACGGGCCACGACCTCTGCATGCGCAGCGCTACCGTTCAGTGCCTGAGTCATCCTCATTAGGATTTGCAGCAGGAGGATGGGCTCCAGATGGTGAAGCCCGTTGAGGGAGACTCTGCATCTCAGTGTCCGAAGGGACAATCCGTCGCTGGACTTGCGCGATGACAGCATCGTAGGAGGATTATAAGATGCCACGTTGAGAAGTCAAGCAGGTCATACAGAGCACCTATAACAACAACGCGGGACGACCGAGTCACACCTCAGCGGGCTCGTCTTGTTTGCCGTCCGACATCGTGATATAATCGCCTGTTCCTCAACATCATCACCGTATTCTAAAGGAGGCTAGTATGGAAATCGCCACGAGGGAGTTCAAACGCTGTGCCGTAATCGAGGTATCGGGCCGCATCGACAGCGCCACGGCACCACAGCTTGCGGCAGTTCTGCACGACTACACTGACAAGGGGCAATACAACCTCGTACTTGATATGAGCGATGTCGACTTCATCTCAAGCGCGGGACTGCGCGTCCTCATCGACACACAGAAGACCTGCGAACGGCTGAACCGCGGAAGACTGGTCTTGGCTGATGTGCCTGAGCCCATCTGTGAGGCCTTCGATCTAGCCGGCTTCGTGGCTCTGTTCGACTTCTACGACGAGGTTGTCGAGGCAGTTGGCACCTTCTAAGGGTGAATCCCTCCCTCACCGCAAAACGTAAACAGGAGCCCCGTGCTCCGTAGGGCCTGGACGCTTTATGTCTCTTGTGGTTCTCATGCCTAGGACGCAGACACGGACCTTCCCCGCTCGATACGAGAGCCTGGCGGCCATCGATCGGTTCGTCGCTGCCGCCGCCGAGGAGGCTAGTTTCGACGAGTGCACAGTCTACCAGGTCGAACTGGCAGTAGACGAGGCGTGTTCCAACATCATCGAACACGCCTACGGCGGCGAAGGATCTGGCACAATCGAGTGCAGTTATCGCATCCAGGATGAGGAGTTGACCGTAATCCTTCGGGATCAGGGCCAGCCCTTCGACCCCGAGACAGTACCCGAGCCGAACCTAAGTGCCAACATACAGGAGCGAACAGGAGGCGGGCTAGGGCTCTACATGATCCGTCAGATCATGGATGAGGTGAATTTCGACTTCGAATCGGAGGCCGGCAACGTACTGACGATGGTGAAACGGAAGAAGCACAGCATGCGTTGAGCACTCAGACAAAGATGGTCCGTCGCAAGAAGGGCCGCAACAGAGAGCGGCTCCCGTGTCGCAGACGACGTCCCTTCGAATCAGTCGATTACGATGACTAACAACTCCTCCAGACCTCCTGAGTGGCACCGTCTTCTCGAGCTGGGCAAGGAGTTGATGACCCAGCCGAAGATCGCCGTTCAGCAAGAGCTGATCCTGCAAGCCGCAACAGACCTCGCAGGAGGAGAAGCCACACTCTGGCTCAGCCAGGAATTACGCGACTTGCCGGAAGCAGAAGCTCGTGCGTCGACCTCTGAGCCCCTTTCTCCGACAATGGATCAGGCTCTGAAGAGCACGAGCCTGGTCGTCGACGACATGACCATGGCAGTACCTCTCCGCGTCTCCGGTAGCACCCTGGGCATCCTTGAGGTCAAGCGCGCGGAAGGCCCCCCTTTCAGTGAGGAAGAACTGGCACTGCTGCAGGGCCTGGCGACCCAGGCCGCCGCTGCGCTGAAGGTTGGGCGCCAAGTTGCCCTTGAGCGCTGGCGGCTGGATCAGCTATCCCTAGTGCGCACGGTCAGCGCCGAGATCGCAAGTGTTCTCGACCTGGACGAACTGGCTCATCGCGTCGCAACGGCCGTGCTTCGCGCATTCGGTTACTATTACGTGGCGCTCTTCACACTGGAGCCGGACCAGCAGACCCTGCTCTGCCGCGGGAGTGCCGGATCCTCGCGAGTGGGAGGTCACGAGAGAGATAGCGATTCGCCCGCGCTGTCCGTGCGCGTCGGCCAGGGAATCGTGGGGCACGTAGCACAGACAGGCAAGGAGATTCTCGCGGGAGACGTAAGTCGCGAACCCCACTATCGTCACGTGGACGCTCTCCCAGAGACCAAGTCGGAAGCAGCACTACCGCTGAAGATCAAGGATCGTGTGCTGGGGGTGCTGGACGTTCAGAGCGACCGGCCGGACCGTTTTGACGAGACCGACGTGCTCGTACTGCGGGCTTTGGCGGACCAGATCGCTATCGCCGTCGAGGACGCAAGTCTCTACAGCGCCTTACGCCGCCGCGCCGATCAGCTCTCGGCTGTGACCGAGGTCAGTCGGGCAGTTGCCTCCATCCTGGATCTCGACGAACTGCTCAACAGGGTGGTCACTCTCATTCACGAGCAATTCGGCTATCCTTTCGTACACCTGTTCACAGTGGACCTGGCCCAGCAGAAGATCGTCCACCGCGCAGGATGGCCACCTGGTGACCCCGAGGCGCTCGATGAAGACAGGCCAGTCTGCAGCTTGGTCGACACGGAAGGAATCGTGGCGTGGGTCGCCTGCCACGGTGAGACCGTGCTCTCCAACGATGTGCGCAGCGATCCCCGCTATCAGCCTCTCCCGGAGCCCATCGTCGACACGCGAGCCCAGCTGGCAGTGCCCCTCGTCTTTGGGGGGGAGGTTCTGGGGATCCTCGATGTGCAAAGCGACCGGCAGGGCGCCTTTGGCGAGGACGATCGTTTCGTATTCGAGGCCCTGGCAGACAGCGTGGCTATCGCCATTCGTAACGCGAACCTGTATCAGTCGGAGCGATGGCGGCGCCAAGTTGCCGACAGTATGCGAGACGTGGCTGGGCTTCTGCCGTCGGGCATTGAACTCGACAAGGTGCTGGACGCGATCTTGACCAAGCTGGAAGAGCTCCTGCCGTGCGACGCGTCGGCAATATGGCTGGTAGAGGATGAGACCCTCTGTCTTTCGGCGGTTCACGGCACCACGGAGCGTGCGTGCTTCATTGACCCGCTGCTCGACCCCGATTCCTGGCTGCGGCAAGCTCTCATCGCCGAGCGACCTCTCATCCGCTCAGCAGGAGCGCCGCCTGAGCCGCTGGGAGTGAGCCTCGAGTTCCCGCCGGACTACTCCGCCATCGCCGCTCCGCTTCGTGCAGGCGATGAACGGCTCGGTCTACTGACACTGGTTCACCGATCGCCGGGACGCTACGGCTCTGAATCGCGCCTGATGACCGCCGCTTTCGCCAGCTACGCCGCCGTCGCGATCCAGAACGCGCGGCTCTACCAGACAGCCGAAGAGCAAGCCTATATCTCGACGGTGCTGCTCCAGGTCGCGGAGGCGACCCAGTCGTTGGTCACGCTGGATGAGGTACTTGACACGGTGGTCCGTCTGATGCCGATGCTCGTGGGGGTAGGACGCTGCGCCCTATTCCTTTGGGACGAGTCGGGCAACTTGTTCCTGCCGGCCGGAGCCTGCGGCCTCAGCGAGGAGCAGCAGCGCGCCTTCGATCGCGTGCGAATCGCACCGAATGACGTGCCCGTGTTCGATCGACTGCGCATCGTGAAGGAGCCGGTGTTTGTTGAGAGTCCATCACAGGAGATGTCGAGCACGCTCTCCTCGTGTCTGGAGGGGTTTGAATCCCCGCTGCTGCTCCCGCTCCTTGCCCATGGTGAGGTGTTGGGAGCCATGCTCATCGACTACCAGAATGGGGACGAGGGTCCGGGGCCGACAGAGCCGCCCGAGGAGCGCATGGCCATCATGCGCGGCATCGCCTATCAAGCAGCGGCCGCTGCCGAGAACGCCCGCCTGCTGGAGGAACGCCAGGAAGAGGCGTACGTGTCGGCCGCACTACTCCAAGTCGCGCAGGCCGTGGTCAGCCTGAACGACCTGGACGAGATTCTGGAGGCCATTGTTCGCATCACGCCTATGCTCGTCGGCGTCGAGCGGTGCGCCGTGTTCCTGTGGAGCGATGAGGAGGAGGTCTTCCGAGCGGCACAGGTGTACGGCGGTTCACTGCCAGACCATCCATTTGCACCGGGCGAGTTCCCGCTCCTCGATGCGGTCCGCCTCCAGAACGAGCTGATCGCCCTGGGTAGTCGCGATGAGATCGGGGACCTCGTTCCACTGGACTTGATCGGAGAACTGGTGCCCGACGCGCCCGCGAAGACAAGTGCCCTTCTGGCGGCACCGCTGTCGGTGAAAGGCAGTGTCCTTGGAGTGATGCTGGTCGGCGAGAGCAATCGACCCCGTGGCTTTGGCGAGCGAAAGCTCGAGATTATCATGGGCATCGCCCAGCAGGCGGCCATGGCTGTGCAGAACGACCTCCTCCAGCAAGAAATGGCCGAGCGAGAACGGTTAGAACGTGAGCTCCAGCTGGCTCACGAGATTCAAGAGAACTTCCTGCCAGAACGTCTGCCGGATATCCCCGGCTGGGAGCTGGCTGTCGCCTGGCGTGCAGCCCGACAGGTGGCCGGTGACTTCTACGACGTTTTCGAGCTGCCCGAGAGGAGGCTCGGTCTGGTCACCGCGGACGTAGCTGACAAGGGTATGCCTGCCGCATTGTTCATGGCGCTGACTCGAACCCTGATGCGCGCGGCAGCCGCTGACGAGTGGTCCCCGGCCGACGCGCTGAGGCGCGTCAACGACCTGCTGGTACCCGATGCGCGACACGGCATGTTCGTCACCGCGGTCTATGCGATCCTATCGCTGGAGACAGGCAAGCTAGTTTACGCCAGCGCGGGCCATCATCCGCCACTGATCCTGCGCTCACCGGCAAGGAGATTGCAGCAACTAGACCGGGGGGGAACCGCGTTGGGGGTATTGAAGGGCATCCAGTTCCAGGAACACGTGAACGAGCTGGAGCCTGGGGATTACATGATTCTCTATACCGACGGCATCACAGAAGCTCTCTCCCCTGAGGGAGTGTTCTACGGCGAGGAGCGCCTTCGGAACGTCATTCAGGCTCCCCATGGTGAGGACTCGGCCGAGAAGATCCTGAACGCCGTCCTTGACAGTGTTGCGGCTCTTGTCGGCGACAATCCTCCTTCCGACGACCTCACGCTGATGGTCGTCGGCCGACAGGAAGCCTGAAGATTCCCAACACCACCAGTGCGAATCGAGCCTGGGTCCGCTTCTCGGCCTTCACAGAGACCCACGACCGTAAGAACGGCGCCAAGCCAGCACGCTTGCTGAGCTAAAGCTGTCGCTCTACTCGACGAATATCTCCACCCTCTCGTTGTCGTCCGCATCCTCCACGTCGACAATCTTACCCTCGGTACCAGCCTGGATAGCCTGCATCACCTCTTCCAGATCGATCCCCTCAGGAGCGAAGCGGGCGCCCATATGCATGCCAACGTTGATTAAGTTCCAGGGCAAATCGATGTTCACTTTGCGCCGGCCCGTCTCCAGGTCGGAGATACGAATGCGAAGTCGCCGCGGTTGCTGCGTCCTGGTCACGGGATCCGGCCCAAGACGAGGCTCGCCCTCCTCCTTGAGAGCGTGCAAGAGCGTCGCACCCTCCTCGGCGCTTATCTGGCCGCTCTGAACCATCTTCAGGATTTCCATTCTCTCTTCCGCTGTCGCCATCAAATACCTCCTTACTTTATTCTAGCACATCCCCCACCCCTGGCAATCCCTGGGCTCACCGAGACCCAATCGGAAGAAGCCGTTCAGCAGCATCGGGGAGACATGCCTCGAGCCCCGACAAACGCTCCTCCGCGCCCATCTCAGAGCGCAAGGGGCCGCGAGCCGCCTGAAGGAAAGGCACGTTCAAAGCGGAAGCACCACCAACTCCCGCCTGAACGTGGTCAAAGTCTCGACCCCGTCCTCGGTCACAAGGACGTCATCCTCGATACGCACACCACCCCGCCCAGGCAGGTAGATGCCCGGCTCGACAGTGAAGACCATCCCTGGATCAAGGCGCCTGCCGTTGCCTGCGACGATGTACGGTGGCTCGTGAGTCTCCAGTCCCAGGCCGTGGCCGGTACGATGGATGAAGTATTCGCGGTAGCCGGCCTCCTCGATGACGCTGCGCGCGGCTCGGTCGACCTCCTCAGCTGGCACCCCGGGATGGACCGCTCCCCGACCGGCGCGGTTGGCGGCGCGCACCACATCGTAGACGTGAGACATTTCACCATCCAGCCCCCCGATGACAAACGTGCGGGTGATGTCCGCCGCATAGCTTCCGTGGCTGGCTCCACAGTCGACGATGAGGGTCTCGCCAGCCTGGATAGGACGATCGCCCGGCGCCGCGTGGGGCAGAGCAGCATTGGGACCAGCCACGACGATTGGAGAGAAGGCCATCTCATCGCCCCCGGCGCGCAGCAGCTCGATCCGCAGCATGGAAGCCACCTCGCGCTCGGACATGCGGGCCTCAACCTGGTCCATCGTCGCTCCCAGTGCTCGCTCCGTGATGGTGATAGCAGAGCGCATCTGATCTAGCTCGCGCGCATCCTTCTCCATGCGCAGATCCATCAGAACGTCGTCAGCGATCACCAGTCGACAACCGGACGCGTATGCCTGCAAGAGCTGACCCTCCATCAGGCGCATGCGGAGGCCCTCGGCGCCAATGACGGAGTCTTGAAGATCCAGCGCATCGCAGGCACGCCGAAAAGCCTCTTCGTGACCTTCTTCATCGGTGTAGGAAAAAGGCACCAGTCCGTCGTGCCCCTCGAGCTTGGTCGCCTCCAGCCGGGGCAGAATGACTGCAGGCTCGCCCACACGAGGGAGCAGTGCAACGACAGGACGCTCGCTGAGATGGAAAGACAAGCCCGTGAGGTAGAACAAGTTGGGACCTGGCACCAGCGCCAGCGCATCAAGACCGCGGGCACAGATGCTCTCGACCAGCCGCTCGTACCGTCCAGGATGCATGATCCCCCCTGCATCAATGTGGAGCTGAGCCTCTCCGCCATCTCCAGCGCGCCGGACCCGACCGAAGGGGGTGTCTCGAGGGGCTATTGTAGTCCTACTCTGAGCGTGGGCAAGTGCCTCAGGGAGGCGGCCCCCGTCCTGCACCATTGCCGCAGCGCTTTCCCGATGGTATAATCCACGATATGAGGAACCGCTGGCCTGCCCTCCTATTGCTCCTCGGCTTGGTGGCATGTGCTCCCTCCACGGACACTTGCACCGTTACCTTAGTCGTCGATGGAGCGAGACGCGTCATCACAACTGAAGCACTCACCGTTCGCGATCTGCTCACCGAGGGACGAGTCACGCTGGGTGCCGAAGACCGCGTCACGCCGTCAGAGCCGACCCTCATCAGGGATGGTATGACGGTCCGCGTTATTCGCGTCGAGACACGCACCGAGAAAGAGGAGCGCGAGATACCGTTCGACCGTCGCACGGTCCACGACACGTCAATCCCGGAGGGCGAGACCCAGCTTCTAGAGCCGGGCGTCACCGGCAGTGAGGAACTCACCTATCGGATCACCCTTGAGGACGGAGTCGAGGCCGATCGGCGCCTGGTACGACGGGCCACGGTCCGCGAGCCTCGCACTGAGGTCATCCTGCTCGGGACCCGGGCGGAACAGAAGCCAATCCCCATCAGCGGCACTGTAGCCTACATCGCCAATCGAAATGCCTGGATTATGCGTAGGTCAAGTGCTAACCAACGGCGGCTCACCCATGAGGGCGACCTGGATGGCCGGGTCTTTGCCCTTTCTGCAGATGGGTCCCACCTGCTGTACACCCGGGCACCTACGGGTACGGAGGCAAGCCCTCTGGTGAACACGCTGTGGATCTTCGATACTGCCGCAGTTGATGCTGAGCCGGTTCGGCTCGAAGTGGACAACGTGCTTTGGGCAGGATGGGAGCCCAACTGCGATGTCACACTCACAGGCACGGGCTGCCGAATCGCCTTTGCCACCGGGGTGACCGCCGAGGGCAATCCGGGTTGGCAAGCGAACAACGATCTGTGGGTTGCTCGCCCCCGCCCCAGCACGGGCGAGATGTACGCCGAGCGACAGGTCTTGGACCCTTCAGGTGGAGGCTCGTATGGCTGGTGGGGTACCACCTACGCATGGGGGCCCGACGGGCAGCATCTGGCCTACGCAAGGGCCGACCAAGTCGGCGTCGTCCGCGCCGATGACGGAGAACTTACGTGCCTGGTCGAGTTCCCGCCATACCGCACCTACGCCCCCTGGGCCTGGGTGCCCACCGTCGACTGGTCCTCTGAGGGAGAATTCATCATCACCACGCTGCACGGTCCCGCCCCGACAGGGGAGACGCCAGAGGAGAGCCCGGTGTTCGACGTCTGGGCGCTGGCCGCCGATGGGACCATCACCGCGGAGCTTGCCAGTGAGGTCGGGATGTGGTCCGCGCCGGTGTTCGCACCGAAGGGAGAGCTGATCGCGTTTGGTCGCGCGCGCAGTCCCTACGCCAGCCAGACCAGCAACTACGATCTGTACACGATGGACCGTGACGGATCGGACCGACAACTCATCTTTCCTCCCGGTGAGGAGATAGGTCTGGCCTATCCCGAGATAGCCTGGGGGGCAGATGGCGGTCGGCTCCTGACCGTCTACCGGGAGAACCTCACCCTCATCGAAATCCCAGAGGGCAATGTCTACCAACTCACCGAAGACGGTGGCGTGAGCGCCGTCCAATGGCACGAATAGGCGCCCGGAGAGCGGTAGAACAATGAACCAGCCACGTCGAACGTGGTCACTCCTCTGCCTCGTCGGCCTGATGGCGAGCGCACTTCTGATTGGCATGGTGGTAGGCCTGAGGCGCCACGCTATCCATCAGAACACCGTCCAACGGCATGCAGCGCTCACCGGAGTTGCAGAGTGGGACGGCAACTGGGCACTCTCTGAGGAAGGCGCCGACCCCAGCCCACCAGGTCCGAACCGTGTCACCATACCGTTCACCGGCAGCCAGCTCGCCCTGGAGGTGAGACGGGGAGGCTACCAGGCCTACCTGTGGATCAGCGTGGATGGCAAACCAGCGAATCGACTGCCACGCACAGAGCGCGGTGCTTACCTGGTGCTCAGCTCACCGGACTACGAGCCGCAAGTAACGACTATTCCTGTCGCTGGCGATCTCGACCGCGGCTCACACGTCGCAGAGGTAGTCGCGGACGGAGGGTGGGGTCAGCGACCCCTGGTTGGCTGGCAGGTGGGGCGGGGCCCGGAGACTCTGGGGTACGATCACGCCTTGCGAGGCCTGGCGGGGGGTGCGGTCGCTTTTCTCATCGGGCTGATCGGCTGGCGAGCGCAGTGGTCACGTGACACAAGGAGGCGAACAGGGTACGGCGTCGAGCCGGCGTGGCCGTTGGCTACCCCGCACCGGCCCGCTCTGTCCTCCCGCCTCGGGTCTCCAGCCTTCACGATCCTCGCTGCCGCCGTGTTCTACGCCTCTCCGTGGCTGCCCCTCACGTTGGTCAGCGGGGCAGCCCTGGCTGCAGCGATCATCCTGCGGCTCGACCTGGGTCTGGCGCTGGTGGCGTTCAGCGCACCATTCTATCTCCATCCCCGTCCGCTGCTGGGCAAGTCGTTTTCAATGGCAGAGATCGCGACCCTGCTCTGCGCGATATCGTGGGGGCTCAGACAGATCCGCAGGCACACCCCCCAGACACTGGTCCGTGTTCTTGACAACCTGTCGCTCGTTGACCTCGCTGTCCTGTTCCTGGCACTGAGCGCGTCGGTTTCCACCTTCTTCGCGGACCACAGGCACGTCGCGCTGAGGGAACTGCGGGTCGCCATCCTCGAGCCAGCACTGTTCTATACGATGCTGCGCACGTCCAAGCTGGACAAAGAGGGTATCTGGCGCATCGTGCACGCCTTCGTAGGAGGTGCCACGGCCGTCGCCCTCATCGGCCTCGCGCAGTATGCTCTGAACATCAACATCATCACCGCGGAGGAGGGCTTTCGTCGGCTCCGATCCGTGTACGGCTCCCCCAACAATGCTGCCCTCTATCTAGGTCGAGCCCTGCCGGTGCTGATTGCCGTCGCACTCCTCGCCGTGAAGGAGCGCCGGCGCGTGCTCTACGGCGTGCTGGCAGTACCGGTTGGCCTCGCTATCCTGTTCAGCTTCTCACGCGCTGGGATCGTCCTGGGAGTGCCGATCTCTCTGCTCGTGCTCGGCGTGTTGGCACGTGGGCGCTGGCGCTGGATTGCCCTGGGGTTGATAGCCGTGGTCGGCGTCGCCGTCATCCCCCTGCTGGCGACACCCCGCTTCGCCGGCCTTCTCGATCCGAACAGCGGCACATTCTTCTTTCGACTCCAACTGTGGCGCTCATCGTGGAAGATGTTCCGCGACCATCCCTTCCTCGGTGTAGGTCCGGATAACTTCCTGTACCAGTATCGGGGGCGGTACATCCTACCGGCTGCGTGGCAGGAACCGCACCTCTCGCACGCACACAACGTCCTGCTCAGTTACGCGACCCGACTGGGCTTGCTGGGCCTGGCAGCAGGGATCTTGCTCCAGGTCTCCTTCTGGCGGCACGCGCGCAGACTGAGCAATGTCGCAGATCCCGAGCGCCGTGCACTGGCGCTCGGGCTGATGGGGTCTATGGCCTACAGCCTGGCTCACGGTCTGCTGGACGCCTCGTACTTCTTCGTTGACCTGGCCTTTGCTTTCCTTTTGACCCTAGGTCTGGTACAATCCCTGGTGAGGAGCGACATTCATGGACAAGAAAGTTAACCTGAACACCATTATCTTACTGCTGATCTTGATCACCCTTGCAGGAGGGGGTCTAGCCGTTGTGTGGTCAGTGCGGCAGGTGACGCAGCCCTTGGTCGAGGCAGAGCGGGCAATTCAGAGGCAATTTGAGCAGATCAGGAATCCCACCCCCACCATCGAACCCGACCCGGTTACGATCGTGCGCGAGGTACGTGGCCTCAGCCGGTTGGAGACGGCTGCCTACACCGTGGAAAAGATCATCACCGCGGAGTCACGGCAGGGGCCCTTCGCTTTCCTGATCGGGGATCGCCTGATCTTCGTCGCGCACGGTCAGGTCATCGCAGGCATCGATCTGGGCAAGTTAGAGGAAAGCGACGTCACCATCAGAGAAGGAGGTGCCGTAGCTATCGCGCTGCCAGAGGCCGAGGTATTCGTCACCGCGCTGGATAACGACCAATCCTACATCTTCGATCGGGACACGGGCGTCATCGGGATGAACGTCGAGCTGGAGACGGCAGCGCGCCAGGCCGCCGAGGAGGAGATCCTGAACGCCGCGCTTGAGGATGGGATCCTAGATATGGCTCAACGGAACGCCGAATCCTACATCCGGCACCTGATCCTGACGCTTGGATTCAAGGAGGTCCGGATCAGCTACTGACCTCAGCGAATCCAGGATAGCCCCGATGGGATCGCCAGATTCCCTGCCTTGGGCTTGATCCCGCTGCAGGCCGGCCTGAATTCGACATACTGCGAGTCTGAGCTCAATTCCTTCAGGAGAGATGATGCAAACTCGTATCAACGATACGACGCTTGAGCTGGTCGAAGGTGACATCACCGCTCTAGATACAGATGCCATCGTCAACGCAGCTAACGAACGTCTGGCGCACGGGGGCGGCGTCGCCGGTGCCATCTCTCGGGCCGGCGGGCCGGTGATCCAGCAGGAGAGCAACCGATGGGTGCGCGAGCACGGTCGGGTCCCCACCGGCGGAGCGGCGATCACGTCTGCTGGAGAGCTACAGGCCAAGTACGTCATTCACGCAGTCGGTCCCGTCTACGGGGAGACCTCGAAAACGAGGGCAGCGGAGCTGCTGGCATCCGCGGTGAAATCCGCCCTTCAGATGGCTGAGGAGTACGACGTCAAGTCCATCGCCCTGCCCGCCATCAGCACCGGCATCTACGGCTACCCGGTCGAGGAAGCCCCGGAGGTGATGATCAGAGCGGCTATCGACGCCATCAAGGCCGGGACGCGACTGGAGCGCGTCGTCTTCTGCCTCTACGGGCGATCCGCGTTCGATGCCTTCGCCGAGGCGCTCGAAGCCCAGGTTGACTAGTGCCATCCACTCTCCGGCCCTCCCCCTCCGCTGCGTCGTCTCTCGACTGAACCCGGATAGGTAAGGAGCAAACTATGCGCATCCTCATCACCGGTGGAGCTGGCTTCATCGGCTCCCACCTCTGCGACCGACTGCTGGACGAGGGCCACGAAGTGATCGCCATGGACAACCTGGCGACGGGCACGGTGGACAACATCGCCCACCTGTCCGGCAACGAGCGCTTCCATTTCATCAAGCATGACGTGACGAACTACATCTTCGTCGAAGGATCGCTCGACGCCGTGCTTCACCTGGCCAGCCTGCCCAGTCCCGTCGACTACCTCAACTACCCGATCCAGACGCTCAAGGTCGGGGCGCTGGGTACTCACAAGACGCTGGGACTGGCCATGACGAAGACGTCTCGCTATCTGCTGGCCTCTACCTCCGAGGTGTACGGCGATCCATTGGAGCACCCTCAATCTGAGGACTACTGGGGCAACGTCAACCCGATAGGGCCGCGCGGGGTCTACGACGAGAGCAAGCGGTTCGCGGAGGCGTTGGTGATGGCCTATCATCGTTACCATGGCGTCGACACGCGTATCGCTCGCATCTTCAACACCTACGGGCCTAGAATGCGAATGGATGACGGTCGCGTGGTGCCGAACTTCGTCTGCCAGGCACTGCGCAACGATCCCTTGACCGTGTACGACGAAGGAAAGCGCACGCGTTCCTTCTGTTACATCAGCGACCAGGTCGAGGGGCTGGTGCGTCTGCTCTTCTCCGAGGAGACCGAACCGGTCAACATCGGCAATCCGGACGAGATGACGATTCTCGAGTTCGCCCACAAAGTGCTCGAGGTTACGGGCACCGACTCCGAGATCGCATTCGTCGAGCCCGCGGACGCGCGCACGGCCGACGATCCTCAGGTGCGCTGCCCGGACATCAGCAAGGCGCAACGGGTGCTCGGTTGGAGCCCCGAGGTTCCGCTGGGGGAAGGGTTGAAGCGCACCGCTGCGTACTTCCGGGAGCGAATGTGAGGCTTCTCCCACCTCGTCGGCTCCCCGCCTGGGACCGCCGATTGAACAGGGGGCTGATCCTGGGCCTGGGTGTCGCTGCCGGGGTAGTGGTGATTCACCTTTCGCCAGCTGAGGGGTTGGCCCTGGTCGGGCTAGTCGCCGTCCTTGTTGGAACGCTGATCGAACCCTTCGTCGGATTGGCGACGGCGCTCTTCCTGGGGCCGCTGAAGGCGTATCTGAGCTCTCAGATGCCGCAGATTCCGGCCCAGATCGGACATCTCTTCGTCGTCCTGGCGCTGGGTTCCTGGCTGGCACGAGGGCTATCGCGGCACGAGCTGCGGATCCGCAGGTCACCGCTGCTCCTGGCTCTGCTCGTTTTCATCGGCACCGTGCTGCTCTCGCTCTGGGATGCACCGGGGCTGGTGGAGTTTGGCACGCCCGAGCTGATCAAGTGGGTAGAGATGCTGCTCCTCTTCGTCTTCGTCAGCGATCACCTGGCGGCGAGATCAGAGACCGGGCCGGCAAGCGCCGAGCCCTCGCTCCGATCGCGACGTCTGCGCTGGCTGGTGGCTGCGGTGTGCGGGGTGGGGCTGTTTCAAGCCGGCATGGGGATCTGGCAGTTCGGGCTGCGTGGCGATGGCCCCGACCATTTCGCCATCCTGGGCGGGGACTTCTTCCGCGCCTACGGGACGTTCCAGCAGCCCAACCCGTATGGAGGATACCTGGCATTGACGGCGGCCCTCGTGCTGGGTGTGATCGCCGAGGACGTTCGACGCAAATTGGCGGGGTGGACCAGCCGCCGGCGAGGTGGAGAAGGCGTCGCTCAGCGGGCGACCAACCTCCCGGGTCATGAGCCCGCCGGCCTGCCCCTCACCATCCTCGCCTGGGTTTCCTGCCTGGCGATGATCATCGCACTAGGTGCGTCGTGGAGCCGCGGCGCGTGGATCGGGTTCGCGGCAGCGGTGGTGGCGATCGCCGCCGCCCTGCCACGGAAGACAGGGTGGGGCATACTCCTGGTGGCCCTGCTGGCCATCGGGGCCCTCGGACTGCACGCGTCCGGCTGGGACGTCCCAGCCGGACGCCTGCCAGCATCGTTGACCGCTCGCTTAACCAGCTTCGTGCAGGACATCCGCCTGGAGGACGTCCGCGGCGCGCCCATCAACGACGCGAGTTACGCCGCCATCGAGCGTCTGGCCCACTGGCAATCGGCGCTGGCGATGTTCCGCCACAGCCTGTGGTCCGGGATCGGCTTCGGCTGCTACGAAGCGGCTTACAGGCAGTTCGCGCTTATCAACTGGCCGATCGCGCTGGGTCACGCCCACAACTACTACCTGAACCTGGCAGCTGAGACGGGGTTGATCGGTTTGATCGCGTACGTCTTCCTGTGGGGCGTGGTACTCTGGCAGACGTGGCGGGCCACGCGATACGGGCATGGACTGACGCGCGGGTTAGCCCTGGGGCTGTTAGGGACCTGGACGCACATAAGCGTGCACCATCTTCTCGATAACCTCTACGTCAACAACGTCCACCTTCAGATCGGCGTCTTGTGGGGCGTACTGGCGTTCATCACGGAGCAGACAAGCGAGGCAGCGTCCATCTATGATCCACAAGCTTAACTCATTCGCACAGGACAATCAACGCGAGGTCACGCGGTTCATCAGGTTCTCCATTGTGGGGACCCTAGGGGCCGTGATCGACTTCGGCACCCTCAATCTGCTGGTGCAGCTCGCCGGATGCCCGAAGGTGCTCGCCAACATGATCTCCTTCACCGTGGCTGTGATCAGCAACTTCATCTGGAACCGGCTGTGGGTCTATCCGGAGACGCGGGGGGAGCCGCTGAAGGGGCAGTTCACGCTGTTCTTCCTGGTCAACGTGGCCGGCCTGGTTTTCAATACCGCGATCTTCTACGGTTCTGATCGCTGGCTCCTGGGCGAGGCGGGGCTTCTCGCCGGGTCCAGCGCCGCGCTGGCATCGAGCATCGGGATGTCGCACTTCGACTTCGCGTACAATGGCGCCAAGGTGCTTTCTACGGTCCTGGTCTTGTTCTGGAATTTCTATGCCAACCGAATGTGGACTTTTGGTCACGTGGAGTAAGCGGCTCTCTGGGGCTTCGTGGACTCCGGGCCTCCTGTGTCGACGACGCCGAGACGACGGCTGTCACGACGCCCCCGCCCGGCCACAGATGGGACCTCACTGACGATGCGTGTGGGAATCGACTACACCTCGGCAGCGCGTCAGCGGGCGGGCATCGGACGATACACCCGCGAGCTGATACGCGCACTGCTGTCGTTGGAGAGCGGGCACGAGTACACGGTCTTCGCCGCGGCGGGGGGATTGAAGGGCGACGATTGGAAGCCAGGGGTTGGGCGGCAGGGCGTCCGGGTACGTTCCCTCCCGCTGAGCGACGATTGGCTGGCGCGGCTGTGGCACCGTCTCCGCCTGCCCATTCCAATCGAGGTCGTCACCGGCCACCTTGACATCTTCTACTCCCCGGACTTCACGCTCCCGCCCACGACGGGGGCTACGAGAAGGGTGCTGACGGTGCACGATCTGTCATTCGTGCACCACCCTGACGCTTTCGTGCCGTCGTTACGACGGTACCTGGAGCGCGTGGTACCTCGCTCGATCCAGCAGGCCGACCGGGTGCTGGCCGACTCGGCCCATACGCGCGCCGATCTCATCACCCTCTTCGACGTCTCACCGGAGCACGTGACGATCATCTACCCCGGGGTGGATCCCCGCTTCCGACCGAACCCAGAGCCTGGAGAACGAGAGCGGCTGCGCAAGCGATACGGAATCGGGGACGAGCCGTACGTCCTCAGCGTGGGCACGTTGCAGCCGCGCAAGAACTACGTCCGCCTGATGGAGGGGTTCGTCCGGCTGCGGGGAGAGGCAGACACCAGGGCACAGCTCGTGATCGCGGGGGGGCGCGGATGGCTGTACGACGAAATCGTCGCCGAGGCGAGCCGGCACGACAGCGTGCGGCTGCTGGGGTTTGTGGAGGACGAGGACCTGCCAGCGCTCTATCGGGGCGCCTCCGTGTTCGCCTTCCCCTCGCTCTACGAGGGGTTCGGCCTGCCGGTGCTGGAGGCGATGGCCTGCGGCACCCCGGTGGTGTGCTCAAACGCCTCATCCCTGCCAGAGGTGGCGGGCGAGAGCGCTCTACTGGTGGACCCGCTGAACGCCGATGCGTTGACCGGCGCGCTGGCTCGGGTGCTGGCGGACCGGGGGCTGCGCGAGAGAATGGTCGACCGGGGCCTGGCGCAGGCAGCCGAGTTCACGTGGGAGCGGTCGGCGGGGCAACTCCTGGACGTGATCGACTCGTTCAGGGAGGCATCGTGATGCACTCGGAACGGAGAGAATCGTCAATGAGATCGTTGTTTACCACGCAGGCCAGGCGGGAGCCCACCCTCTGCAGCCTTCCGTTTGCAGCCTCGGTGCTTATCCTGGTCGGCTTCTTCGGCCCCTGGGTGGCACACAGGACGGCGGCCCTCACAGTGACCGGGTACGAGCTATTGGAGTTCGCGAAGTTCTTCCCGCAGGTGCAGGGAGGGGTCGTGCCGGTGAGGCGGGCCCTCTTCGTTACCCCGCTGTTCAGCGCTGTCATCCCGCTGGCGCTGGTCATTCAGCGATCAAGGATGGGTCCCGTCTTTCGACTCGGCGCCACGGCCCTGGCGGTCCTGCTGGGCCTGTCGGTGCTGCCCCCCTATCATTCACTGCTTGAGCCAGCGTACCGACTGCACCTGATGGTGGTGGCGGTTGGTCTGCTGCTGACGGTCCTGACGCCGCTGACGGCTCACTTCTCCGAACGGGTGCGGGGCATATCCTTCCTGCTGGCGGCGCTTGCCGGGGTCATCCCGGCGCTGTGGCAGACTATGCTGCTGCGCCCGCTGGTTGCCGGGCTGTACGAGGCTCGCGTCGCTCCCGGCTGGGGACTGATCGTCTGCGCGGTTGGCTTTCTGCTCCTGTCGTGGGCCGGCGTCCGCGCTATGGTCACCTCCTGATCACGGCGCCCAGGGCGAGGGCCTACGTTTCCCTCCTCCACGCCAGAGTCTTCCTCTCAACCTCCACGATGAAGTCGTTCTTGCCCGCCATGTAGCCCTCGGCGTCGTGGGGGAACTCCCGAGCCAGCTCTCGCTTCAGGACGGTATAGGCCTCTGCCTCGTCTGGGTGGGCGATCATGTAGTCGCGGAACGCCAGGTGGCGTTCCATCTCCGGATCGCCGGCCTGAAAGACGTGGACGTGATGGGACCGGCGCTCCTCGGTTCCCTTGATGAAGAAGCGTCTCCCGGGGATGCCGAACTCGCCTTTGGGAAGGTAGCCTCGCTCGATCATCTCCTGATTGAAGGCGTCGATCGCCTCGATGGAGGCCACCTCGACGAGAACGTCGATGATGGGCTTGGCGGAGACGTTCGGTATGGCGGTGCTCCCTATGTGGTGGATGGCCACCACCTGGGCACCGAAGATCGCGCGCAGCCGGTCGGCCTCGCGGGCGAAGCGCTCGGGCCAACGGGAATCATAGGGAACGACCTGGAGCTCTCGCACCATAGCCTATCCTATCGCCAATCGGGAAGCCTGGGCAGTCCGCCGGCGCCTTCGGGCCCTGCGCAGCGTCCGCTGCCCCCGAAGATGGGGCGAGCACGCCCCCCGCTTGCGAACGAGCGCGGCGCGGTTGCCGCCGGCCGGGGCGATCGGCACGCCGTCGGTTACCTCTCGCCGGCCAGCTGCTCCAGGAACTCCTGCGCCTGCGGAATCCCGACGAGCTTCTCCTGGAAGAACTCGTTTATCAGATGCTTCAGCTTCCGCTGCGAGTCGGTGATGAGGGCGCCGCGATCATCGCCGAGTGCCATCCAGCCGGTGACGTCATCGCGCAGGCGGAGGAGCGCCATCACGAGCTCCGACTCCATGGGGCCCTCGACGGTCTCGATGACGTCACGGATCAGCCTGTCGGTCTGCTCGACGACGGTCTTCCGATCGAGGGGTGAGCCCGGGCGGCCGGCGTCGTCGAGGGTGTCGAGAAGCGCCGAGACCTGGTAGAGGAGCGCGGCGGGCTCGTCGAACAACTCGCGGATCAAGGCGGCCCCGTGGTGTCGTCCGGTCAAGCGGAAGATGTTGTACAGTCGCTTGGCAGCCTTACCGTAGTTGGCGGGATCGTGGGTATACTTGAGGACCTCACCGGTGATCTGCTGCACGTACTCGTCCAGCGCTTGAGGCGAGACGTGCTGCGTCAGCTTGGTGAAGAGGGGCAGCGATTCCGCCTCCAGGTACACCTCCTGGAAGTAGGGATCGAGGAAGCCATCCAGTGGGACGATGTCCTCCTCCGGGGTCTCCCAGGTGACGTCGAGCATGTTGCTGGCGTTCACCACGCGCCCTCGCTCGGGCTCGGCGATGACCCAATCCATCTTGCACCAGCCGGGGTCCAGACAGCCGTACGACCAATCGACGTCCCAGGGCTCGCCGGACGCGCGGAACACCGGCATGGTGCCCTCCCTGATCTCGTCGGCATCCCAGGAGATGGGCGAGCCGGCGGAGAGACGCTCGCCGTCCTTGATCACGTCGGTCTTCCAGGTGCCAAACTTGACCTCGATCAGCGCGTAGTCCGGTCCCTCGAGGGTATCGAGCGCTTTCTGGCGTATGACATCGGCGAGGATCTGACAGGCCTCCTCCTGCGTCGCTGCGCGGATGTTGACGCGCTCGAAGTAATCGCAATCCCCCGGGTAGCGCTGGATGACGCCCTGGGCGGCGCTGCCGGCTATGCTGATGGCGGTCTCGACGTTCGGCCGATCGGGCAGCTCGACGACGTCGGCGATGCGGCGATAGCGTTCGAGGGTCGCCTTGTCGAAGTCGAGGAGGGTGATCTGGTGCCCGTAGATACCGGATTCCTCGTCGACCTCCCAGCGCATGGCATCGGACGCGGCCATGGACGTGAGCCACTGGGTGACATCGACCTCGTCCACCTCGATCCCGAGGGTGTGGGCGGTCTTGATGATCCTGGCTACCTCGTCCCGCGCGCCCTCTCGGGCGGTTCGCTCACCCATCTATCCCCCCTTCTGGTAGGGTCGCGTTTGTTTCGTGTCGCCCCCATCGACGGAGGAGGGTCGGTGGGGGAAGGCAGTGCTGAAAAGGGGCTCTTTGGTGACGCCAGCCCTGAAAATGGCGCGATTCCGAGGAAAAGTGGGGCGTGGGCCCTATTGAATCCTCGCGCCGCGACAACATTTTTTTTGGGAAACAAACGTTCCCGTCACGCTGGGGCGACGGGGCTGCGTTGAGATGGGCAGAGGGCGACGCGAGGGCGGAGCCGCGGAGTGGGTTGGCCCCGGGGCAGGGCGTTGGTCCCTGGTGATGGTGCGGCGGTGGCTGGTGCATGGCGGCTCCTCGCTGGTCACGGGCAGGCGATGGGCAGCGCGGTGCGCTGCCTTTCGATGATCATTATACTGCCTGTGGGGGAAGGTGTCAATAGGGGATATTTGGGATATGGTTTGGGATATCGGGGTGAGATTTGGGATATCGGGGGGCGTAGGGACGGGGTATGCGTGTCGGATGCGGCGCTTCCCCGCGCTCCCATGCCGTGGCGGGAGAGATGCAGCGTCGACCAGCCCGTGGTTCTCTTGTCGCCAGTGACCAAAGGGAGAGACGGGGAGCAGGCCGCGATCGTTCTGAGTCAGGGTGAGGGTGGCCTGCTCCTCTAGCGCCATCTTCGCTGAAGGCTAGCGGAGGCGCAGACCCCCCCAAGGCCAGGATGATCAGTGATTTGCGACTACGAGTGGTAGGTAGATCCTGATCGCCTCCACAAAGGCAGCGGTGACGCTCTTGTGCTCATCCATGGTGATGCTGGCCGGGTTCGCATCCCCGCTCAGATGGCCAGACCAGCCGCTGAATCGCCAGCCTGGGTCAGCCTCGGCCGTCAGTTCTACGACTGTCCCGTCGTCATAGACACCACCCGCCGGGTCGAGGGCCACCGTGCCGTTTCCGACCGTGTCCACGGCCAGGCCGTAGACCTTTGGCGGAAGCTCAGTGAAGGTGGCCGTGAGGTCCGTGTCGTGCTGGATCACCAGGGTCAGCGGGTTGTCGGTGCTCTGCACGCTCCCGCTCCAGCCTTTAAACGTCCAGCCCAGATCAGAGGTCGCTGTCAGCGTGACTACGTCCCCATACTGGTAGGTGGCCTGGTCGGGCTCCTTCGTCACCACGCCATCACCCACGATGGTGACGTCCAGCGTGTACTGCTGCGACGGCTGGACGATGACACAGGTTGGCTTGACCTCAGTGTCCGATCCTCCCGGCCCATCAACCGAGAGCGTCACAGTATAGGCTCCGACGGCGGCATAGACATGCGTTGGGCTCTCCAGAGTGCTTGTGACGCCGTCCCCAAAGTCCCAACTGCAGGTGTCATAATCACCCGCGGACAGGTTCGTGAAGTCCACGGTGAGCGGCGCCACCCCGGAGGTGGGACTGGCGGAGAAATCAGCCACAACACCCTCGTACACGACGACGTAGTCGGTCCGGGTGAGGGTGTCGCTGCCCTCAGGACCGCTCACGGTCAAGGTGGGTGTGTAGGTCCCCGGCTGCGTGTACTCATGGGTTGGGTCGGTGCAATCGTTGTTCGTCTCGCCGTCGCCGAACTCCCAGGTGCAGGTGTCGTAGTCTCCCGTGGAGTTGTTCGTGAACTGAACGTGGAGGGGCGCTGGCCCAGAGGTCGGTTCGGCAGAGAAGTCTGCCATCATGGGCGCATCTATCGTCTTGGTGCGCAGCCGAATGGCGGCGTCGACCTGCAACTCTGCTCCCAGATCGATCCAGGAACCGCCCGAAGAGCTGAAGTACGTGCGGCCGAGCTCGTACGCGCCACTGCGGTCGGCAGCGATGGGGTAGACATACGTTGCATTGGTGACCTTGACTACTGCAGCCACGTCGTCGTCTGTGTTGAGGGCCACGGGCTCGTCAAGCAGAATGGAATGGTAGCCGGCCTCGTCAAAGCTGTGGTTCACGCTCTGCCCCAGGAGGCCCGACAGCGTGCTCCCGTCGAAGTCGTCGTAGAGGTATACGTCGACGTCCGTCGTGGCATCCGTGGTCCAAAGCTCGACGCGGACGGCGCTCGTGTGTTGATCCGGCGTGAATGTCGCCAAGCCCCAGGCCGTTGCAGCGCTCCCGGTTCCCACGCTCGTCGACCATCCACCCTCGTCGTAGTACCACAGCTCGCCGTGCTCGTCGTAGGGCTGCCAATCCTCCACAAACGAGGCCCATTTCCCCATGCTGGCAGACCCGTAGGCGATCCGGAAGTAGCCATCGTCCCCCCAACTGATGCCCCAGCTGTTCTTGACGATCCATCCGCCGCTGCCCCCATCGTACACAAGGGTATCGTCCCAGCCCACGATCAGGACGGCATGGTTAGGGTTCTCGGCGCCCGAGTAGTGGAGGGTGTAGGTGCCGTCGTACGAGCCGAACTCGCTGTCCCACGCGTCCCCGTTGCCAGCGTACATCGAGACGTAGACAGGCCCGTAGGTGTAGACATAACGCTTGAGCGTCTCTGAATCGGGAACGTCATCGCCGGAGATGATGCGCCAGTCAAGTACGGTCTGCTGATAGGCGCAACCGGCAGTGCAGGGGACGTCGCCAGCCACGTACGGATCACAGCTCTCGAGTACGGTCCCCTGCTTGGAGAACAGGTCGACCACGGTTCGATAATCACCCCCCGCACAGCTGGTCTCGTACCAATTGCACTCCTTGGCGTTGTTCTCTGACAGGTCGTAAGACCCGGCGCCTTCAATCAAAAGCTTCGACTCCAGATCTCCCAAGGCAGCGAACGCGTAACAGGCACCGCACGAGCGCTGATCCTTTACCGACGTGACGTAGTCTGCCCCATCCTTGTCTCGCCAGTCGAAGCTGGACGGCAGCGATTCGGCTGCGTGCAGGCCCGGACGCCGTTGCGCAGTCAGGTGTGAGAGGTCCATCGGTGGCGGGACGAAGCCCTTGCCGTGGGAAGGTGGATCCAAGACCTGTTGCCCAGAGAAGGACGTGACCGTGTCTGCCGTCGCCGATGCTGAGGGAGCTTCTCCGGGCACACCGACGGGTTTCAAGGGGGTGGGGATCGCCTCGCCCGCAACCGGCGTCGGTCCGGCTGGTGCGATGCTCACGGTGTGAGCGCTGTTCTGACGCCCCTCCGACGGTGCGGAGCCCAAGTGCAGAAAGACGATTGGAACCAGCACCGCAAGAGCGACAGGCAGGGCGACCGCCATTTTGAATCGAGCAGTCGTTTGACTCTTCCTGGAACGCATGAACCACCCCCAGCTTAGTTGATCGTGAGACCTTCGAGCTGCCGAAAGAACCCGCCCACACCGACGTCGACAGCCTCAGCACCCTTGTTGCACAGAGCGCCACACCAACACGCTGACTTCAGCAAGGCGTTGGCTGTCCGTTATCCTTCCCCGCTCAGGCCTGTCGGAGGCGCGGCACTCACGAGGGCCGTTGGTCAGTGACTCGCCAGCTTTCGCAAGGCTGGTGCCGGGATAGACACCGATGGCCTCCGCAGACGTTCAGAAAACCTCAGTCGTGGCGCTGAGGGGGAGACGCTCAGGCGAAGCCCCGTCTGCTCCTGGCTCGATTGAGACGGAGCATACCACATCATATCACATCTCCACCGATTTGTCTGTCGTTGGCGTTAGAGTCTCTCTGTGGTATCTGCGCCAGTGCGCGGAGCGTTTCCGGACCGTCTGAGGGAGCGCTTCGTGGCGCCCCGCGCGCCTGGCGGGAGAGGCGGTCGGACGCTGCCTCGCGGGCGATCGTGCGTTGACACACGCTGGCAAGCGTACTATACTGGCGATTCGTCGAGCGTGAGCCCCAGGGCCTCGATGCTCCGGTTCTGGATCACGCCGACGCAGCCTCGTACCCGCCGTCTTCTCTATCTGTGTGGACTCCGCCACACCTGTAACCGCACCGTTTCCGGTTTGCCGGACGATCGCCTGAGACACATCCGGGACCCCACCGACCAGGTCTTGGCCTAGCAGGGACCCGGCTGCGTCCCAGGTGCTTTCTATACCAGTCGGCCTTCTTCTCCGCACCGATGAGTCTACGCGGCGTGGAGCGGAGATCTTTGCATACCGCGGCTTCGCCGGTCCAGAAAGGATGGAACACGATGAAGAAGACACGTCGTCACGCTCTAATGGCCCTCCGCGTCGTTATCTTGCTCGGTCTCGGGCTGGCCCTCGGAGGCGGCCCTGCGGCCTCGGCCGGGCAGCGCGCCCTGGTCGAAGCTGAGAGGGCCGTCGCCGTCGGTACGGCGGCCGTTGGTACGGCCTTTACTTACCAGGGCATCCTGACCGACGGCTCCGCGTCGGCGAAGGGTGAGTATGAGTTCGTCTTCGCCCTTCACGATAGTAGCGAGGACTATAGCCCGGTGGGGTCCCCGATCTACGAGTCGATCTCCGTCAGCGAGGGCCAGTTCACCGTCGTGCTCGACTTCGGGGCCGTTTTCGACGGCACCGCGCTGTGGCTCGACGTCGCCGTGCGGCCGGCGGGCGACGCGGGGGACTACGTCCCGCTGAGCCCGCGCCAGCCCCTCACGCCGGCCCCCTACGCCAGTTACGCCGTCAACACCTCGTGGGGTGGCATCGCCGAGCTTCCCCCCGGCTTCGCCGATGACGTCGACGACGACGCACTGGGGAGCCTTGACTGCGACAGCGGGGAGATCGCCCGGTGGAACGGCTCCGCCTGGGTGTGTACTGTGGACCAGGTGGGAGCGGACGGCGGCTGGTCGGTCACGGGGAACGCGGGCACGGTCGCCGGGACCAACTTCCTGGGCACCATCGATGACCAGCCCCTGGAGCTCCACGTGAACGGCAACCGCGCGCTGCGGCTGGAGCCGAGGGTCACCAGCCCGAACATCCTGGGTGGCTACGGCGGGAACGGGTCAGGCGCCGGGGTGGTCGGCGCGACGGTGGCCGGTGGCGGGCGTGACCTGGCGACGAACCACGTGTCCGCCGATTTCGGGACCATCGGCGGTGGAGCCGGAAACGTCAGCAGCGGCTATGCTGCTTCTATTGGTGGAGGTGAAGGGAACAGCGCGGACGGCTCCCGCGCCACGGTTGGGGGCGGACAGAGCAACACCGCGCTCGGTGCGTCCTCCGCCGTCGGAGGTGGGGACTCAAACACGGCGCGGGCAGACCACGCCACCGTCGGCGGGGGCGAGGCCAATGAGGTGACCGCCGCGTTCGGCATTATCGGTGGTGGCGCGATGAACGTCGTGAGCGGGGCCTTCGGGACCGTCGCCGGCGGGCTCTACAATACCGTCGATGCGAGCTACGGCACCATCGCTGGAGGCGGGCCGGCAGACCTCGGCAACCCGACCACCAGCAACAACCGGGTGTACGACGAATACGGCACAGTGGGCGGCGGCGGGGCAAATGTCGCCGGTATCGACGATGGGCTGTCCGATAATCAACGCTTCACCACCATTGCGGGTGGTGCGGACAACCGAGCGGCGGCGGAGTATGCTGCCGTCGGCGGCGGCAGCACCAACACCGCCACGGGCTATGCTGCCACCGCCGGTGGCGGAGTGAACAACCTTGCCGCCAACCCCTATGCCACGGTTGCCGGGGGCTCGAGCAACACGGCTGCAGGTCAGTACGCCACGCTGGGCGGGGGCAGGAACAACAGCGCCAGCAGCAGCTACGCCACCATCAGCGGCGGGGCCTACAACTCTGCCACCGCGGGCTTTGCCGCGGTCGGAGGGGGCGCGAGCAACGTCGTGACGGCAACGTACGGCACCATCCCCGGCGGCGCGCAGAACTATGTGGGCGGCAACTACAGCATGGCCGCCGGTCAACAGGCACGCGCCGAGCACGCTGGCACCTTCGTCTGGTCCGATTCCTCCGCCACCCCCTTTTCCTCGACCGGCCCCGACCAGTTCCTGATCAACGCCTCCGGCGGCGTTGGCATCGGCACCAACCACCCTTCCCACCTGCTCAGCGTCGAGGGCAGCGCCGCAATCCAGAGCAGCGCCGTGATCAGCGTCGGTGCCATCATGGGCGATGGCAAGATGATACAGGCGCCGCGCGCGCTCTACGCCATTGGCGATCTCCTCTATGCCGCCAGCTACGCCACCAACACGCTGTCGATCTGGAACGTCACGGATCCACAAAACGACACGCTGATCGACTATACTACCTTCCAGCTCCGGGGACCCGTAGACCTGCAGGTTGTGGGCAACCGTGCCTACCTCGCCTCTCAGAACAGCCATATGCTGACCATCCTGGATGTGTCGGACCCCTCCGACATTTCGCACGTGGGCGACACGACCGAAAACCTCGGTCGACCACAGGCAGTGCATGTCTCCGGCAAGTATGCGTACGTGGCCTCTGCGGGCGGTGAGGGGGACGCTGGACCGAGCGGTGGGCTGACCACCTTTGACGTGACCGACGCGCCGGCCGAGATGGCGGCGACGAGCTTTATCACCACCTACCTCCAGGGGACCAGTGACGTCTTCGTGGTCGACAACTATGCCTACGTCACCAGCCGGGACAACAACCGGCTCGTCGTCTTCGACGTGTCGGACCCGCGC
>JAWLCP010000010.1:0-49021 GCA_041687115.1 Anaerolineae bacterium | reverse complement strand
CAGCCTCCTCACAGGCCGAAGCAAGGTGCGGCCCGCGGGGCGAGGCACAACCCGTCTCTGAAACAAGGAGGAACGATGTCTTACCAGTGCGAGCTGAAGGAATGGTCTGCACAGCCTACGCTGGCGATCCGCACCCGGGCAGCCGTACAGGATCTACCGCGGGTATTCGGAGAGGTATACGGGGCCATCGGGCGGTACCTCGGGGAACTGGAAGAGCCGCCGGGCGGACCGCCGTTCGCCGCCTACCACAATATGGATATGCAGGATCTCGACGTCGAGAGCGGCTTCCCGGTCACCCGGGAGCTGGCCGGCAGGGACGACATTCAACCCGGCCAGCTGCCAGAAGGAAAGGTGGCGACCTGCCGCTACATCGGCCCTTACAGCGACATGGAGCCGGCCTACGACGCCCTTTTCCAATGGATGGAGGAGAACGGCTACGAACCCACCGGCGTGGCGTACGAAATGTACTTGAGCGACCCTCAGGAGACGCCGCCGGATCGACATCAGACGCAGATCGCCTTCCCCTTGAAGTAGGCTGGTCGCTGAGAAGTGCCACCTCTGGCGACTTCGCCGGTCGCGAAGTCGCCAAAGGCTCCACGTAACCCGGGAGAACGAGAAGGCTCTATGGAGACAACACATATGATGGCTGTCTGCGGCCTTGACTGCGGCACCTGCGATATCCGCCAGGCAACCACAGACCCTGACGCTGCGCAGGTCGTCGTCGCCTGGTTCCAGAGGATGGCATGGCTCAAGAAAGACGAGGGCATCGCCGACGTGATCGAACGCGGCATGGTCTGCACCGGATGCCGGGGCGACCGCCAGTTGCACTGGTCGCCCGATTGCACGCTGCTGATCTGCTGCGTCGACGAGAAGCAACTCGAGCACTGCGCGCAATGTGACGAGTTCGTGTGCGAGAAGCTTGAGGCGTTCGCCACCGACGGACAGGCGCACCACCGGGAGGCCGTGGAGCGCCTGAAGCGCATCGCCACATCCCGACAGTAAGGGATAATAGGGAGGATCTCGATGGAAAGAATCATCGCCTACTGTGGACTCATCTGTTCTGACTGCGACGCCTATCTGGCCACGCAAGCCAACGATCTGGAAGCACTGGAACGCCTGGCCCGGCAGTGGCAGGAGGATTTCGGGCTGGAGGATGCCAGCGTGGAGGCGACGATGTGCGATGGCTGCCTGACGGACGCCGGTCGACAGATCGGTTACTGCGCGACCTGCGAGATCCGCGCCTGCGGCCTGGAGCGCGGCGTTGCCAATTGCGCCCACTGCGCCGACTACGCCTGCGAGACGCTCGAGGCCTTCCTCGCAGAGGCAACAGTCGCACGCCCCGTGCTGGACGAGATCCGAGCTTCGCTGTAAGATATAGGTTCTGCGACTATCACGGAGAGACCCATGAGACGACTCAGCCCTGAGCGGTTCCACCGAGCGCGCCACTTCCTCAAGACGGAGGCCAGGCCGCTCGACTGTGTACTCTTCGAACATCGCTTCGAGGCAGCGCCTGTCGCCCGCGTCATCGAGGAGATGGCGCGCTACCAGAACGCTGACGGCGGCTTCGGACACGCGCTGGAACCGGACGTCCGCACGCCCAGCTCGTCGGCCCTGGCGACTGGCATCGGCCTGACCGTCCTCAAGGAGCTCGCGTGTTCGCCGGAGCACACAATGGTGATTACGGCCGTACGGTTTCTGCGCGAGACGTTCGATGAGCAGGCTCAAGTGTGGCGGGTGATCCCGCACTACGCGAACGCCCACCCTCACGCGCCGTGGTGGCACGACGAGGACGGTAGCCTGGCCCGCACGTTCGACAACTTCCTCATCATCCCGCGGGCGCAGATTGTGGGGCTGCTGCACGACTACTCAGCCCTCGTGGATACGGCCTGGCTCAACGCGGTAACCGAGGCCACTCTCACAGCTGTCGAGGCGCTACCGGACGGTGCATTCGGCGGTGGCGGAGATGCCCTGCGCTACGCTCTGGATCTTTTGGAGACCGAGTCGCTTCCGCAGCGCTTCAAGGATCGCCTGAGGCCTCGCTTGTGCGAACTGACAACTCGAGTTGTGTCCCGGGACCCCCAGGAGTGGAGTGGGTACTGCGCCACTCCGCTCAAGGTCGCACCGACGCCTCAGTCCACCCTGGCGGATGTGCTGTGGGACGATCTCCAGACGCACCTGGATTACGTGATCGACCACCAGACCACCGAGGGGACGTGGGAGCCCACCTGGACATGGGACGACTTCTACCCCGACGTGTGGGAGGAAGCGAAGCTTGAGTGGCGCGGCCATCTTACACTCGAGACACTGACCACGCTCCGTGCCTTCGGGCGCATCGAGACGTAGCACAGGCGAGATCCTTTGTCCAAGAGCGAGTTCAAACCGACGGACGAATATCACTACAACCGCTCCGGACCGGTGCGCTGGATCACCTCCCATGCCATCCGTTACCCTATCTTTCCATTGGGGACTGTCCTCGCCGCGGTGCTGAACAACTGGGCCTATAGCTATCGCCAGGTGCTGATCGGGCAAGCGTTCGATCTGATCGCTGTGCCCGGCTGGGAGAGATCTGCACTGCTTGCCCTTGCACTGGGTGTCGCGGCAGTAGCGGCTATTCAGGGCGTGACCGGTCTGGTGCGCAACTTCTCCATCGAGTTCCTGGCGCAACACATCGAGAGGGATGCGCGCGATGAGCTTTACGTCAGCCTGTTGGGCAAGAGTCAGACCTTCCACGGTAAGCAGCGCATCGGGGACATCATGGCGCGGGCCACAAACGACGTGCGCCAACTCAATCTGATGTTCAGCCCCGGCCTGATGCTGATCATCGATTCAGCAATGGCCATCGTCGTGCCCATCGCGTTGATCGCCCAGCTCAATTGGCGCCTGCTGCTCACTCCTTTTGTGTTCGTGGTCCTCTGGGCGCTGACGGTAGCCGATTACAACCGCCGCCTCAAGCCCGTCAGTCTGGCCCAACGGGAGCAGTTTGGCGAGATGAACGCCGGGTTGGCGGAGGCTGTCGCCGGGATCGAGGTGGTAAAGGCCAACGCCCAGGAACAGCGCGAGTGGTCAAGGTTCGTCAGCAATGCCCGCCAGTTCCGAGATACGTTCGTCCAGCAGGGGAAGATCCAGGCCCTGTACTGGCCCATGCTGATCTTCGCGCTCTGTTGGACCGGAGGGTTCCTGCACGCGATGCTCTTCTGGCGCGCCGGGGGCATCAGCCTGGGGCAGGTTGTGGGCTTCATCGGCCTCATGGGGACTCTCCGCTTCCCTACGTTCATCTCGATTTTCTCGTTTAACCTGGTCCAGCTGGGGATTGCAGGCGCGCGGCGCATTCTGGAGCTCCTGAACACGGAGACAGAGCTGGACGAGAATGAGTCCGGTGTCGCCAGGCGCATTCAAGGTGAGGTTACCTTTGATGACGTGAGCTTCGGCTACGACGGGAAGCCGGTATTGAGTGAAGTCAGCTTCACGGCTCGTCCGGGCGAGACCGTCGCCATCGTGGGTCAGACGGGCTCCGGCAAGACGACATTGACCCGGCTGATCAACCGCATCTTCGACGCCGACAAGGGACAGGTGCTGGTGGACGGCGTCGACGTGCGCGAATGGCATATGGAATCGCTCCGCTCACAGATCTCGACAATCGAGCAGGACGTGTTTCTCTTCTCTCGGACGCTGGCCGAGAACATCGCGTTTGGCTGTGCGGACGCGGATGAAGAAGCGATTGAGGAAGCAGCTCGCGCGGCCCAGGCTCACGATTTCATCACCAGCTTCAGTGACGGCTACGAGACTGAGATCGGCGAGCGCGGCGTAACCTTATCCGGCGGCCAGCGCCAGCGCATCGCCATCGCCCGGGCGTTTCTCACCGACCCGCGCATCCTCATCCTGGATGACTCCACAAGCGCCATCGACAGCGCCACGGAGGATCAGATCCAGCGGGCGATGCGGCGCATCAGCAGAGGGCAGCCGGACGCTCTAAGGACCACATTCATCATCACTCACCGCCTCAGCCAGATCCGATGGGCTGACCGAATTCTCGTCTTGCAGCGGGGCAAGTTGGCAGATCAGGGGACCCACGACGAGCTCATGGCGCGCAGTGAGGACTACCGGCGCCTCTTCGTGAGGTACGACTGATGGGTTTCGTTCTTGACGGCCTGGATACCGAGTCGTACGATCGCAGCTACAGCGACCGGGAGCTGGTCCGGCGCATCATCGGCTATTTCCGGCCCCACGTGCGCCAGACGATCCTGGTGGGGCTCATGATCGCGCTGAACTCGGCGGCCGGCACGGGCGGCCCGATCCTCATCTCCAGGACGCTCGACCTGATTAAGGAGAGGCCCAACGTACAGCTGATCCTGATGATGGCGGGCGGTATACTCATGCTGGAGGTGACGTCTTGGGGCTTCAACTACATCCGGCAGTGGTTCTCTGCAGAGGTACTAGGGGACGTGGTACTCAAGCTGCGGGAAGACGTCTTCGGGGCCACCATTGCGCACGACCTCTCATTCTACGATGAGCATTCTTCGGGCAAGATCGTGAGCCGAGTCACGTCGGATACGCAGGATTTCTCCAACGTGGCGACGCTGGTGATGGACCTGATCAGCCAGATCTTGCTGGTCGTCCTCCTCGCCGGATGGCTCCTGTCCATCAGCTTTCGGCTGACACTGCTGCTGCTGGCTATGGCACCGCTCGCGGCTGCCATCGCGCTTGGATTCCGACGCATCGCGCGCCGGGTCACGCAAAACGCCCGCCGGGTTACGGCCAAGATCAATGCCCAGATCCAGGAATCGATCAGCGGTATCATGATCGCCAAGAGTTTCCGTCAGGAACGCGCCATCTACGGCACGTTTCAGGACAACAACGCTCAGGCCTACCGGGTGGGTATGCAGCGCGGCCTGACGCTGAACACGATCTTCCCGGTAATGGGCATAGCCTCAGGCGCTGGAGTGGCCTTGCTGGTCTATGCCGGGGGGCTGGCCACCCGGGGCGGCATCAGCCCGGGGAACTGGTATCTCTTTATGCAGGCAGTCGGCTACTTCTGGTGGCCGCTCATGAACATATCGTCATTCTGGAGCCAGTTCCAGGATGGGCTTTCGGCGGCGGAGCGAGTCTTCGCGCTGATTGATGCGGAACCGCGTGTGGTTCAGGAGGCCGATGAGCCTGTCGACCAACTAGAAGGCAGGGTCGAGTTCCGCAATCTCACGTTCGCCTACGATGAGGACGAGGCTGTGCTACCAGATTTCAGCCTGGAGATCAGTCCAGGCGAGACCGTCGCCCTGGTGGGCCACACTGGCGCCGGGAAGAGCAGCGTTGCCCGTCTCATCTCCCGGTTCTACGAGTTCCAGGATGGGGAGCTCTTGGTCGATGGTCGAGACATCCGCCGGGTCAACCTGCGCCAATACCGTCGCCACATCGGCGTGGTGCCACAAGAGCCGTATCTGTTCTCCGGCACCGTCAGCGACAATGTGCGCTACGCCTGGCCCGAGGCTACAGAAGAACAGGTGCGCCAGGCTGCGCGAAGCATTTCAGGCGGCGACTGGCTTGCCCATCTGCCTGATGGGCTGCAGACCGACGTGGGAGAACGTGGAGCGAGCCTATCGATGGGTCAACGCCAACTCGTCGCTCTGGCCCGCGTGTTGCTGAAGAACCCGGCCATCTTCATCCTGGACGAGGCAACGGCGAGCGTAGATCCCTTCACGGAAATGCAGATACAGGAGGGACTTGAGGCCATCATGAGCGACCGCACCGCGATCGTGATCGCCCACAGACTCTCTACGGTGAGGCACGCCGATCGAATCTTGGTGATGGACCGCGGACGCGTCATCGAGGAGGGCACGCACGACCAGCTGATGGCACAAGGTGGACACTACGGTCAACTCTACAACACATACTTCCGGCACCAGTCCCTCGACTACATCGAGAGCGTGGGACAATTGGACACATCCTGAGGCACCGTCGAAACCATGCGAGGATCTGCACCTATTCCCCGAACAGCTCCTCCACCAGCGGATTGATCGCTTCCCAGCGTGGCAGGAGCACCGCACCCCCTGTGGGTGTCGTCCAGGGCTGGGTCAACTCGCGATCGATCACGCGATGCTCCATGCCGTCTGCTCCCACCCGGAGCACCGTGACCGATACCTGCACCATCTCCACCGGCCCTAGGTTCGTCTCCACGTTCTCCAACACAGCCCGAGACACCGCGGGTAGGCGGAGCCAGTTCCTGGGCGTCAACAGCTCTCGGGAAAGAGCGATCATCACTTGCTGCTGCCGCGCGGCCCGCTCGAAATCGGACGCCCCGTGGCGCGATCGCACGTACTGAAGCGCCCGCTCGCCGTCCATATGCTGCGGCCCAGCGGGGATTTCGATGCGCATGGTGCCGTAATCTGCAGTGGGGTAAGCGTTGTCCAGGATCGGTTCCTCGACTGTAACATCGATGCCCCCCACAGCGTCGACCACGGCGCGGAACCCTTCGAAATCAACGCGCACGTAGTGCCGAACGGGGACAGCGAAGTTGTGCACCACGGTCTGCATCGCCAGATCAGGGCCGCGTCCTGGATTGCCCCGCTCGCCCCAGACGTGGGCTGTATTGATGCGGCTCTGGCCGTACCCTGGGATCTCGACGTACAGATCCCGGGGAATGGACAGCAACGCCAGATGAGGGGCCTGTGGATGGGCGGTCAATAGCATCATCGTGTCGGACCGAACCGCGTAGCCTTGCTCCGGCCGGCGGTCGAGGCCAAGAATCAGCACATTTGTGCGCCCCCCGGCCGCCTGCACCAACCAGACCCCAGCCAGAACGACGCAGCCGCAGGAGAAGAAGATAATGAGCACCGCCAGGACGAACGGCGAGAGACAGGAACCTTTCCTCCTCGTCGTTCTCGGGACCAGCGTGTATGCCACCTCGGGTGGCGGAGATTGGGTCATTCGCTCAGCCCCTCCACAGGGCGACCGTCGTGGCACGATCCTCCAAGGCGACGCAATCGTCTCATCCGCTACGCTCGATCTCCCCAGCCACCCGGCGCCCTATCTCCACGGCGTAGTTTGTGCCTCGGTCCCAGGGGTAGACCTGGCTCATGTTCGCCATCCAGAGACCAGGAAGCGGTGTCCTCAGCGCCGGGATGTTGCGCCCGTGATTGACCTTGGGCACTGGCTGAGCGTAGTCTTCCGTGAAGATCCAACTAGCGCGAACCCAGTCCAGGCGGAAATCGGGGTTGATCTTCTCCAGACCTGGAAGATAGGTCTCCAGCAAACGGTCTCTGCCGTAATCGAAGTATGGATGGTCCGACGGGAGGTAATCGCCGCAGTAGACCAGATGGTCCCCACCGTAGTGCTCGGAGGAGACGTAATTCGTGTGCTCGACGAGCCCCATGAATGGGATGTCGGTCCCCTTGGGCAAGTTGATCCAGTAGTGCCCATCGGTGAGGCTGCGCTTGAGGGCCAGCACGAGGGCCACAGCGCCCATGGACTCCAGGTTCCTCAACTTCGACGCGTACTGGCCGGTCAGCTGTGGCGTCAACTCCAACATGGTCTGCGGTGAGACAGTGGCGATGACCACATCATGCTCCACGGCTCCATCAGCGAAAGCCACACGGATCTTCGCTTCAGCTGGGTCAGATCCTGGCTTCTCGGTTCGCAAGACGCTGCGGACAGGCGAGTCCAGCCGGACCGCGCCTCCCTGGCGCCCTATCCTCTCCACCAACAGGTCGACGAAGGCCTGGAATCCACCCTCGAAGTAACCGAGACTCGCCGTGCGCTTATGCAACCTGGCCCACATCCAGGCCATGTTAACGTCCCGGTAGTGCTCCTCCCCGAACTTGCTGACGAGCAGCGGTCTCCAAAGCACATTGTAGGCCCGCTCACCCACGGTCCTGCGCATCCACTCGTGCGCCGCGACCTGCTCGAACGCATGCCAATCCCGGATCGCGGTCAAGTATGCCCCCACCAGGCCAGCGCGCAAACGCTCAATAAGCGACAACGGCCTGAACTGGAGCACGCGGACGGTCCGATGGAGCGGCGGAAACGGAATGAAATCGAGCCAGGGAACAGGGCTATCAAGAGGGTAGAGCTCGCCCTGGTAGTAAAGAGTGGTGGTCGGACGCCGGAAGAACAGTCTGTCGCGGGCCCCCAGGTCCTCAATCAGCCCGATCAGATCGTCATCAGAGGCAAACCAGTGGTGATAGAACCGCTCCAGGTGCCAATCCCAGCCTTCGTCACGGAAGCCAGCCGACAGACCACCCGCATATGAGCGAGCTTCATACACGGTAACCTGGTGACCTCGCTTCGTCAAGTCATAGGCCGCCGCCAGACCAGTGACACCGGCACCGATCACGCCAATATTCATCAGCTGCACCAATCCGGGCAATGGAAGCCCATCACGAAGGACCAGCGGTTCTTGAGCTGCTCGAGGAAACCCTGGGTCACGCCGTACCGCCCTTCAAGAGATCCGCAGAGGCAGAGGCGATCACCGGGCCTGGAGGGACAACTGGCGCTGGCGCAGCGCTTCGTAGAGCACCACCGAACCCGCCACCGAGGCGTTCAGGGACGTGATTGCTCCGCGCATGGGCAGCTGAACAAGGAAGTCACAGCACTCGCGGACCAGACGACGCATGCCCTTGCCCTCGCTTCCCACAACAACAGCGAGGGAGCCAGACAGATCCGCCCGATCGTATCGCTGGGCACCGCGCACCGCCTCCATGCCTGCAACCCAGACCCGTTGGTCCTTGAGCCAGCCGATGGTGCGCACCAGGTTTGTAACCTGCGCCACGCGCAGATGCTCCACAGCACCAACCGATGTGTGGACCACCGTGGGCGTGATGTCCACGGCGCGTCGTCTCTGGATGACGATGCCGTGCACACCCACGGCCTCAGCGGTGCGCAGAAGGCTTCCCACGTTGTGAGGGTCTTTGAGGAGATCCAGCAACAGGAACAGAGGCGGCTCATCGTCCGACTGGGCGAGCTCGAACATCTGGTCCAGCGAGCTGTACGGATACTCGCTCGCCTCCAGCACAACGCCCTGGTGGCTGAAATTCCCGAATCGGTCCAGTGCCTGGCGATCGACAGACTCAATCGGTACGTTCGCCTGCTGTGCCAGGTGGACGATCTGATCGACAATGTCGGTCTCTCGGATCCCCTCGGCCAGCGAGAGCTTGTAGAAATCGCGCCGGCTGGCCCGCAAGGTCTCGTAGACCGCGTTACGGCCGTAGAGCGCCTCCCTCATGCCGCACCATGCTCCAAGCGCCAGGTCGTCCCTTCCGGTCGATCGTCGAGGCCGATCCCCAGGTCAGCCAATCGATCACGGATTTCGTCAGCCTGCTCCCACGCTTCAGCCTGGCGATACCGCTCACGGACGTCAAGGATGATGTCCATCAATCCTTCAACCAGCTCACTACTGACCTCCTCGGCCAGATCATCGGGGATAATGCCGAGAATCTCACCGCCCAACTCACGATAGAGGTCGTCAATGGCAGCCAGGGTGCCGTGGCTCAGCACCTTACCTGAGTTCAGCAGCTGGTTGACCTCCCTGTTGAGATCGAACAGAGCAGCAATCGCCTGCGGCGTGTTGAAGTCATCGTCCATGGCTGCCAGGAATCGCTCCGAGTATGGCATCAGGTTTCCAACCTGGGAGAGCTCCGCCGTTCCCGCAGCCTGGACCTGCTCTTTCCGCTGGCGGAGCGCGCGCACGGTGTTGTGAAGTCGCTCGACACCCCGCTCCGCGGAGAGCATTGCGTCTCGGCTGAAGTCAACAGGTTTCCGATAGTGACTCGACAGAATGAAGAAGCGAATCGCCTCCGGGCTATAGAGCTCAAGCGCCTCCTTGATGGTGATGAAGTTCCCGAGGCTCTTGCTCATCTTGACGTCATTGACCGTTAGCGAACCCGTCAACACCCAGTACCGGGCGAAGGGCTTCCCTGTCGCCGCCTCGGCCTGAGCAATCTCACACTCGTTGTGAGGGAAGATGTTGTCCAAACCGCCCCCGTGAATGTCGAACGTCTCACCCAAGTACCTGGTCGCCATGGCGGTGCATTCGACGTGCCAGCCAGGATATCCCCATCCCCAGGGAGAGGGCCAGCGCAAAATGTGCTCCGGCTCCGCGTGCTTCCACAGAGCGAAGTCAGCAGGATGGCGCTTGTCCTCACGGACCTCGATCCGCGCCCCAGCCTCAAGACCCTCTATGTCTCGGCCAGACAGCGTGCCGTACTCGTCGAACTTCTCCACCGAGAAGTAGACATCGCCCTGCTCAGTCTCATAAGCGTATCCCTTCTCGAGGAGCGTCTCGACGATTTGAATCTGCTCCGGGATGTGCCCACTTGCGCGCGGCGAGATGTTTGGGCGCATGACCCGTAGGGCGTCCATGTCCTCGAAGTAGGAGCGTTCGTAGGTCGTCGCAACCTCCATCGGTTCGACCCGCTCGAGACGGGCCTTCCTGATGATCCGGTCCTCCCCGCTATCCAGCAAGTGGCCAACGTCCGTGATATTCTGAACGTACCGGACCTTGTAGTCTAGATAGCGGAGGTAGCGCACCATCACGTCCAAAGCCACGTACGTCTTGGCGTGGCCCAGATGCGCGTGGTCGTAGACCGTTGGGCCGCAGGCATACATTCCGACGACACCCTCCTGCTGCGGGTCAAACCGCTCCTTCTCACGGGCCAGGTAGTTGTAGATCGTCAAAGCCATCGATTTCTCCTCAAGGGTTGCGCGCGAAGAAATGCTACTGCTCTATGCGTGCAAACAGCATGCGACCGGCCGCCGTCTGAAGCACTTTTGTCACAGTCACCTCGACCTGCTGGCCGATATGCGGCTTGCCATCCTCGACAACGACCATCGTGCCGTCATCCAAGTATCCCACGCCCTGGCCAACTTCCTTCCCCTCCTGAATGATCTCAATGTCCAGCGATTCACCCGGGAGGAAGAGAGCCTTGACGGCATTTGCAAGCTCGTTGATGTTCAGCACGCGCACTCCCTGCAGCTGAGCGACACGGTTGAGATTGTAGTCGTTGGTCACAATCGGACACGTCATTCGCTTGGCCAGCAGAACAAGCTTATCGTCCACCTCGCGGACACCTTCTACATCCATGTCAGCCACTCTCACCGGGGTTACCGAATCGTCCTGGAGCCGCCGCAGCATCTCCAAGCCGCGTCGCCCTCGGCGGCGGCGGAGCGAATCAGAGGAGTCAGCGATGTGCTGCAGCTCATTGAGCACGAAACGGGGCACCACCATCTCACCTTGCAGGAAGCCGGTGCGACCGATATCGGCGATGCGGCCATCGATGATGACACTCGTATCGAGCAGCACGGGTCTGGTGCCGGATGCCGCCCGCCCCCTGGATCCTCGATCCGGCAGCTGGCCGCGGATCAACCCAAAGATATCGTTCTGACGCGTGACCATCACGACAATGCCGAAGTAGCCGAAGAGAACGGCGGCGACGAAGGGCAGAATCTGCCTGAAGGGCGAGGGTAGCAGAGAAAGCGGGAAGACGAGCAACGCGGCTATGATCAGGCCAACGACGAGGCCAAGAATGCCGGCAAGAAGCTGCTGAGCTGGTGCCTGGCGGATTCGCCTCCGGATGGCAACAAACGGTCGCACTGTCAGATACGGCGTCAGTACGAGTCCTGCGAGCGCACCAATCAGGAAGAAGATTGCCCCATATTGGTACGGCTCCCCGCTAAGCTGAGTAGCCAAGAACGTCCCAAAGAAGACTCCCGCGACACCCAGAACCAACAACCCAACGATACGAGAGATGAAATCCGCGCTCACGACCCACCCCCTGGAATAGGTAGGAATGACACATGACGAGACAGGTGAGCGCCAGAAAGACCTCACCTGTCAGGGGGCATCCCAGAGCAGCCCTATGGCTGCCGGGCCTGGGTGCAGATTTTCACCTGGGTGCACGTCCTCAAGCGAGAGAATGCCAACCCGTGTCTTCGGAGGAGCATAATAAAGGAAATGAAAACACGCAATCAGACCGCAGGCAAGGGAACCCCCCCAATAAGGCCAACACAGATATCTTAGCATATCCAAGGCCAAAAGTCAAAGATTCTTCACGGCCCAATAACGCAACGAGCTCCCTGGCGTCGTGGCGCCAGGGAGCCTCACAGCACGAGTATCAGACATCACTCGCCAGTCAACTGCGAATCCTTCCCTCCCTTCTTCAGCTCGCGTGCGGCCGCCTCTCCGAAGACCGACTTCGGCCAGGCGTCGACCGCCTCGTTGAAACGACGAATAGCCTCGGCCTCCCGGCCTGTCCGGCGGCATGCGAGCCCGAGGTTGTAGTAGCAGGCGGCCCAGTGCCTGGCTGCAATCCGTCCATCCTGTCCGATCAAGGCCTCCGTCAGCGTGAGATACGCTCCCTCGGGGTCACAGCTCCGCAACTGCGCCACTCCACGGTTGATGAGCGCTAGCTGGCGGCTGGCCATATCTGGCCCCAGTTGGAGCGCGAGACGATAGAGAGCCAGTGCCTGTTCAAGGTTGCCTCTGGCACTGAGCCAGTTTCCCACATCGACGAGGAGCCGCACCCGCATCGTGACGAGGTAGAGAACAATGAGGAAGAGAAGGGGATGTACCGGGACGGAGGCATACTTCAAAGTCGTCCCGATCACGGTGATGATCATCCCTTCGACGGCGAACCGGACCGGCAGTCCCTGGCCTCGTACATAAGAGAGGCCCCCAAACCCAAGGATGTAGAGAAGGCCGATCAGCGCTATGGCCAGCGGTGATTCCATAATCGATCCTGATGGTACCTGAGCAACCAATGGGGCGCGGACGAATGCCACCCCCTCACATGCGAAGCCTATTCAGCGAACAAATGCTTCGACACCTCAACCAACGTGTCGACACCTTGAACCTGAGTCTCGAAGAGGGGCACAACAGCTCGCACGTTGTCGAAGCGGTCCCAGATTTCCTCCATGTACTCCTTCTGCATCTGGATGCGATTGCAGACGAACTCCGGCGGATTGTCCCCCAGATCGGCCGGGTCGATCCTCATATTGACTACCACTCCGCCCACGGGGATCCCGAACTCCTCAAACCAATTTAGGAACCGTCGGATCACGGCAATCGGCAGGGCCTCGGGCAAGGTGATGAAGAAGAAGGCAGTCAGCGACTCATCGGTAAGAAGCTTCTTGGCATTCTCCATGCGATCCCGGAAAGTGAGGAGGTACTCCATGAGAGGATCCCTCTCCTCCTTCTTGCTGTAGGAAAGTATCTCCCTGAGGCTCTGTGCCTCCCCTCTGCTCTGCACCATCTTGTTGACCCACATAGAGTATACATCCGACATGCCTAGGAGACGACGAGCGTTGGCGGTCGGGGCGGTATCGAACACGTAGACCTCATACTCGTCCTCGAACATGAGATCGATCATGTTCTCGAACATCGCCGACTCCTCGAAGGCAGGGTTCATCGTGGCCGACTCAACAAACTCCTCTGCCTTCGTCTTGATGTCCGCGTACTTGAGGAACCACTCGATCTTCTCTCGAATCTCCTTCTTCGATTCCTCGATGGTATCCTTCGTGTCGATCTCGTAGGCCCAGAAGTTGGGCTCGCCATCCACGAGCGTGGGCTTGCCGAAGACGTCCTGACCGAGCATGCCGGTCAGCGAATGAACTGGGTTCGTGGAAGCAAGAAGCGTTCGCTTGCCCTGGCGGGCGTACCAGAGCGCCGCCGCGCCAGCCATGACCGTCTTTCCCACGCCCCCTTTTCCGCCGAAGAAGTTGTACTTGAGCCCGGGATGCTCCTCCACGAACTCCCGCGTCGACTTGTCGATGTTGCCGTACACGGTCATCCTTCTTCACCTCCGAACATCACGTCCGCCATGCGGGCGATCATGTCAAGGCCAGTGATGTCTCGCTCGAACTCGGGAACCCTGGCGAGCACCGCATCGCCGAATAGCGTGTCGATCTTCGCCAGGTAGTGCCGCTGCATCTCCATGCGGTTCTCCAGGTACTGCGGGATGTCCTCGTCGGCGAGCTCTTCTGGGAGCACGCGATTCACGATATAGCCGATCAGCGGGACATCGAACTCGACGAATTTCGTTGCCGCCTTCTGTGTGTCGACGAGAGCCATCTCCTCAGGGATGATGACAAAGAAGAAGGCCGTCTTCTCATTATCCGTCAGTATGCTGGAAGAGGTGCTGATCCGATAACGGATATCCTGGAGCTCCGCCAGGATCTGATCCTCTTCGGTCTCTCCCTTTCGCTCCAGGATGGCGGCCACCTGGGCGTACTCCTGCATCTCCTCCCGAAGCGTGGTGATTTTCTCGATCCACTCGTCATACACGCTGGCCATACTCAGGTAGTACAGCGCGTGCCCAAGGGGAACCAGATCGTAGATGTAGTAGTCGTACTCGCCGCCGACAATGATATCGACCACCTTGTCGAAGATCGCGCTCTCCTCCATCGCCGGCTCGGCCGCAGCGGCCTGGATGTAGCTCTCGATCTCCTCCGGCACCTGCTCGAAGCCGTACATCTCTCGAATCTTCTGACGTATTTCCTCCTGATACTCCTGGATGTGGCGGTCGGCGTCGATCTCCTGAGCATAGAGATTGGGCATGATCTCCACCGGCCCCTTGCCGAAGATGTCTTGCTGGAAGATGTCGGTGAGAGAAGCCTGAGGGTCCACAGAGAAGACCAGAACCTTATGCCCTTGCTGCGCCAGCCAGTAAGCTGTGGCGGCGGAGAATGTGGTCTTTCCCAGGCCACCTTTGCCACCGTACATGATGTAGCGACGTTCAGGGTTTTCGTGAAAGATGCGTGCCAGTGACAAGATAGCCTCCCTTACGCTAGTGCATCAGTGAGATCCCGCTCGCGCAGCATTCGGCGCTTCCAGGTGCTGATCTGCGGCACGACGTAGGGCAGCAGCCGCAGGGAGTAGTACGGCGGTAAGATGGGGACGCCCAACAGGTCGCCCATCGTGATCAAGATAAACAGATGCTCCATACTCCCGCGCGTCTTCAGCGCGTAACGGGTCATATCGTGGCCGGCCATGCCGTACAGGAACTCCTTGACGGAACCGCCCATCCGCTTCAGGATGTTCTGTCTTTCCTCATTGGTCATTTCGTACTCTCCTTAAATCGTCCTATCGCTCGATGATTGGGTGCCTGCCCTTCATCGGGCGCTTTGCTCCCTGGCCTCGTGGTCTACGATGCCATCACAGAACAGGTCCACTGACACTTACAGCTATTCGTCTCAACCGATGTCCTCGTCAAACAGGTCGGTCAGATCGCGCTCCCTGAGCATGCTGCGTCGCCACGTCTCAACATGGGGCACGACGTAGGGCAGCAGCCGCAGCGTGTAGTAGGGTGGCAGAATCGGGACTCCCAGCAGGTCGCCGAAAGCAATCAGGACGAACACACGTTCAAGCTCGCCACGGGATTTCCCGCACTCTCGCACCCACTCATAGACGCTCATCCCGTACAGGACTTCACCAGCGGCGCTACAGATGCGGTCTATTCTCTGTCTGACATCCTCCCAGGCAGGCATGTTCATCTCTCCGCTCGTTCCGTCCGCCCAGCTATCGATCCGTCCATGAGACCACTGAGCACATCAAGTTCGTTGCCGGCGAGCGCCGTGCGCTCGTTGACGATGAAAGCGGGATACGAATCAGCCAGCTGGCTGCATTATGGGCCACCGCTGCATCCGGCAATGGGAGGGTCGGGGGCTTCCCTCCCATTGCCCTCTAATCGAATCACGTGGCTTCGGCCACTTCCTCTCGCGGCTTCTGCAGGGCCTTCACGCCATCCCAGATGAGGAAGGTGGCTGCCACCACCAATACCAGGGCAATCAGCCCCACCAGAAGATTGGCGATCGTACCTTCCACGGTGGTGGCTCCAGGCAACTTGACCAACAAGTTATCATATGCCAGGTAGAGCAGAGCAGCGATCGTCGTGATGATCATGAAGATCGACGGGTAGAGCGCCCACGTATGCTTCCTGCCCTCGGACATCGCCCACAGGGCGATCAGCATCAGCGCCAATCCCGCCATCAGCTGGTTAGAGGCCCCGAACGCAGACCAGATCGTCAGCCAAGGGATGATCCATACGAAGATCAAGGTCAGGATTAACGCCACGCTGGTCCCCACGTGGACGTTCTTCATCGCCGGGATCTGCTTGCCGACCAACTCGGCGCTGGCCACGCGCATAAAGCGCACCACAAGCTGCATGATGGTCAAGGCCATGATGGTCAAGAAGACGGACCCGTACGCCGTGCCGAAGGTCTCCGGAATGCCGATCTGGTTCAGGAACCTGGCCAACCCACTCGCGAAGACCGCCAGGGCAGCGCCAGCGCCGCCGGCATCCTGATAGCCCTGCCATCCTCCAAATGCGACAGTGGCTGTCAGGAACGCAATCACGGCGAACACCATCTCCATGAACATAGCGCCCGCGCCCACCGGCAGGGCATCCGTCTCCTGCTCCAGCTGACGCGCAGTGCCGGAGGACGAGACGAGGCTATGCCAGCCGGAGATGGCGCCACAGGCGATGGTGATGAACAGAATGGGCCACAGCGGACCGCTTGCGGTGGTGAACTGGGTATAGGCGGGGAAGTCGCCCATTCCGGGCCGCCAGATCAGTAAGCCGATGATCCCGCCCAAGACGCCGAGAGACACGATCCAGAAGGAGACGTAGTTGACAGGCTGAGCAAAGGACCAGATCGGCAGCACCGAACCGAGATAGCAGAAAGCTATCACGAGCAAGGTTCCCAACACCTGGGCCTGAGTATTGCCCAAGAAGACGGTTGGCGACTCGGGGAGACCGTAGATGGCCGAGAAGACGTTCGCCATGAACGGCCGGGTGCCGAGCCAGATGCCGAAGAAGGTAAGCACCACCGTGACGATGGTGGTCAAGATAATGTCCTGTCTCAGCTTGTACGTCATCTGACCGGCCAGAACCCCCATCAGGACCACGGTGATCATGCCGAACGGGACATTCGGGTTAGTCATCAGCACCTTGCCTACCGCATTGCCGAAGGCACCCATGATCAGCAACAGGTAGAAGTAGATGAAGATCATCAGGATGTTACGCGCTCGAGGAGAGACAAGCTTGTAACTGAGCGCGCCCATCGTGTCACCTTCGGAGCGAACGCCCATCATCATCGCACCGTAGTCCTGCACCCATCCAATGAAGAAGGTACCTAGAATGACCCACACCAGCGCCGGCAGCCATCCCCATTGCACGGCAATGATCGGACCGGTGATCGGACCCAGTGCAGCGATAGACTTGAACTGATAGCCGAAGAGCACGTTTCTGCTCGCCGGGGTGAAATCCACGCCATCCATATACATCTTGGCTGGCGTGGCCTTGTCGGGATCAGGTTGAACGATCTTGCGATCGATCCGCCGCGCGTACCAGCCATAGCCCAGGGCGACGCCCAGAGCACCCAGAATCAGTACAATAACGGAGTTCATTGCTCTCGCCCTCCTCTGAACTCAAGAACCACTCATACCAGAACGGGTCCACACGCTCGATCCGGGTGTTTGTCAGTCCTATATGCACCTCCTTGCCCCCGAGTATGAGTTCGCCCCTGTAGGGTCCGCCCCCCGCCTGTCTCGGGTTGGGAAACGTCACTCCTGGTTATCAGCCCGTAACGCGGTGCTCAGGTCAGTAAGAAAAGCTTCGGCTTCTGTCTCGAGTAGTCCGGCGATTCTCAGTTGGAGGTTGATGTGAGGATCTTGCTTGCGCCAGTGAAACCAGCTCAGATGAGCCCCATGTGCTTCCAGCCAAGGAATGAGAGCGGTGACAAGCCGACTTCCGTTGTGACCGCGATGCGCGATCATCAGTTCGTGCGGCCCTTCCTGCCACGTCCACGTCTCTCCCTGGCGATCGATCCGTCCAGTTGAACTCACCCGCACCTCTCCACGGCGAGGTGAACGCAATGTACCTCTAATTATAGTCCTGTCCCATCTCCCGCGCAAATGGTCAAGCAACCACAGAAGTGGGATCTCGCGATTGGCCAGCAGCAGCGTGATCTCCAGCCTTCGAAATGGGGCGCTTGCGCGCGTGATGACGAAGCGGGCACCGGAAGCCGGCGATCCGATCCAACCTGCTTCCATTTCGCCTCCCAGCACATCCAGACCGGCTTCGAGCCACGTTCGGAGACGTCGCCCACGACGGCGATTGTACGCGTGACCAGCGACGTACCATGCCAAGAGGAAGACGGATACCGCGATGATAGCGATTGTTCCGGGACTCATCTTTGCTCCTATCCAACTCACCGGCTATAACACACAACCGTACGCGACGATGCGACCTCACAGGATGGCGGCTCGAAGGGAGCAGGTTGTGCCTGGTGGGGGGCGGTGAAGCACAGGGTGAGGCTGAGGCTAGGCAGCACCGACATCTTGTCAGGGGGAAAGAGGCGTGCGCAGATGCAGAACAGGCGCATCATCTGCTCTACGCTCACGGTAGGAACCACGAGAACACGGCTTGAGGCACAGCGAAACCGACGACCTCCGCCGTTCGACGGCTCGTGCTACGAGCGCGCCATCGACAGCAAGACTCCGCCTGGCCTCAGCCAGGTTGCTGGCGTGCCGCGATTGATCGATGCACTCCCGCGTCCACGCCAGGTAGGTGGCCTGTTCCTACACCGTATCTACTTCGACGACGAGAATCTGATGATCTCCCCGGAGTCGTCCATCGTCACCCGCACCAAGCGCTTCATTTCGCTGCCCCCAGGTAGGAAGACATCCCTTTCAAACGTGAGCACATAGCGCGTCTCAGCGCTGTGTGCCCCTTCCGCCGTCCCTTTGCACTGCAATCGCTTCCGTGAGACTGAAGGCTTGGCGCCCGCCATCTCTGGAAACTTCTCAGCTACGAGTCTCTTGGCCTTGGCGATGTGCCGCTCATCCAGTCCAGCCATCGGTCAGTTCCTCCGGCCGGCTCTTGCATGCGCGGGCGAACGCATGAAAGCCGGCACAGCCAGATCATCCCCGAACACCTCAGCCAGGGAAGCACCTTCTGACCTGGCAGGCGCGGTGATGTTCCTCTGGATACCCAAGCCGGTGGCGATCAGGGTGATCTGAACACGGCCCTCCATCCGCGGGTCAATCACGGCACCAAAGAGAATCCGTGCTCCAGGGACCGCGGCCTGAGATATCAGCTCCATGGCGCGGTTGACCTCTGCCAGCGTAAGATCCTCTCCACCCGTGATGTTCACCAACAGACCGGTGGTCCCCTCAATCGACTCGATGTCCAGCAGCGGACTTCTGAGCGCTACCCTGGCGGCTTCGATCGCTCTGTCCTTTCCCTCTCCGTAGCCCATCGACACGAGAGCACCACCTGCTTGATCCATGATAGACTTGACGTCAGCAAAGTCCAGATTGATCAGTCCAGGTCGCGTAACCAACTCGGAGATTCCCTGCACACCCTGACGAAGCATCTCATCGGCAATGCGGAACGCGATATCAAGCGAGACGTGCCTGTCCACTACCTCGAGCAAGCGATCATTGGAAACCACCACCAGTGTGTCCACCTGTTGCCTGAAACGCTCGATTCCCTTTTCGGCGACTGCGCGGCGTACGCTTCCCTCGAAAGAAAATGGTCTGGTGATCACAGCGATAATGAGCGCTTGCTGCTCCCGTGCGATCCGCGCCACAACGGGTCCCGCGCCGCTACCTGTGCCGCCACCCATCCCAGCAGCGATGAAGACCATGTCAGCCCCACGCACAGCATCCGCGAGCTGCTCCCGGCTTCGCTCCGCTGCCTCGGCCCCGATGGCTGGATCCCCGCCAGCACCCAGCCCTCTGGTGAAGCTACCGCCCAGGTGAATCTTGCACCCTGCCTCTGACCTGGAGAGCGCCTGACCGTCGGTATTGACAGCAATGAAGTCAACACCCGGAATGCCCACCTGGATCATCCGATCGACGGCGTTGCTACCAGCCCCGCCAACGCCGATCACCGCTATCGACGCGCCGCGCAATCTATCCTTGTCCCGCATGACAACCCCCTTCTCCTCTAGACGCGACCGAAAGAGTCTCTTGCTCAAGCTTATAGTCTGAACTCGTCCAATTGCTCCGCCAGGCCAGCCCCGTCCTGCACGGATTCCGCTCTGGTTCGCTGCCAGTGTCGGGGGCTCCATATCTCCAGGTGGGAGAACAAACCGACAACCACCGCTTCGTCTTCGATATCCGCGTACTCCAGTAGTTGGCCAGGTAGGCGTATCTGCCCCTCCTGGTCCACCGCACAGGCCAAGGCTCCTGAGAACACCAGGCGGGTGAAGGCCCGAGCTTGCCTGTTCGTCATCGGGAGGCGGTCCTCGATCTTCTCAGCGAGTTCCTGGAACTCAACGGCGGGATAGACAACCACGCAACGATCGATTCCGCGAGTGACAGCTGCTCCTTCTGCGAACTCCGCGCGAAACTCAGACGGAATTGTCAACCGCCCTTCAGCATCCGCGCTACAGCGAAACTCCCCTAGCAACATCGTTCTTCAGCTTGGAAGCCTACTTGGATACCGCCATCTTCAGAATGTGGCCGTACTGATCCACAACAACCTTGACCAGTTGATGGTGCTTACCATCTCCGGGCACCCGAATGCTCTTCTCCAATGTGACAGCCCATCCCCCCGCGGCCATGTGGCCGCCCTCACGGCTATGGGCGGAGTGCAAGGTCTTGTCCTCCCAAGGCGCCTGGGGTCTACACGAACCCTCCGAGATCCCATCGTAGACAGGCAGAGGTTTCGCCCGGACCTGAGCATCGGACATGTGGGGCAGGCTTGCCGCGATGCGGCCCTTCACAGTGGCTACCAACTCGTCAGATACGGGCCCAGTCGACGCCTCTGACTCCCGGCGGCAGATGATAGGGGGGCAGAACCCCTTGCCCACAGCTCCCACGGCCGTGGCGGCGTGGACGGCTTTGGTCGGTAGGGAGGGATCACCGTAGAGCACAAAGCTGATCAGCGCCTTCTGATCCTCGCCATCAAGATACCCTTGTCGCTCCTGCATCTCTCTTGCCAGGTTGACCTTGGCGTGTTTCAGTGCCTCCCCCGCGGTCAGGTGTTGCCGGAGCCCATCCCAGAAGTACTTGCCGATGAGATCAGCCCCCAATAGAGGGGGGGCAATCGAACCGTACGAGACCTTCGTCGAGCCCACCACAGCCAGCGAACGGGCATCCAGAAAGCGGAGAGCAATCGAATCGTTGACGTTCTTTCCCAAGATATTCGCACCGTAGCAAGCCTCGGTAAAGACCACGGACTCCGCGTACTTGTCCACAGTCAAGTCCTGGGGACGAAGGGCCAGCGGGAAGAGAGGATACTCAGCCGGGAACAGCGTGTCCCTCTGACCGTACCAATTGGGTCCGTCCTCAATCCCGTGCAAATTGAAGTAGCTGAAGTCCGGTCGCTCCTTGACTTCGAAACCCTCGTAGGTGAGAGGAGGACAGGTTCTCAACTGGCTATCGTCGCCAATGACCCGAAAGACAGCACGCGAGGCCTTCCTCCAGATGCTGGCCGAATACCCGAGCCCCTGACCAAGCGGCGCAGTCTTCTTCAGGCGCGGGAATGCGCGACGCAGATCGGTGACCTGCCCGCCGAGAGCCCCCAGCAATCCTTTGGCCGCGAATCGCCTCCGATGTGCCTCGGCAGACCCCTGGATGAGCGAGTGGAGAAGACCCAGGCCTTCGCTCTCGCCGTCTGGCATCCGTCCGACCGCCCTCTCGGGGATGAGATAATGGGAGTCTCGACAGGCGTATGGATTGTCGGACGCAACATCCTGATCCTGATCGTCAACCGGATTGGGCAGACGGTGAAATGGGATGATGCCGTCGCCGCCGACGATCAGCACATACCTGATAGCTCCTCCTCGCTCCGCAAGCCGGGCGTCCAGGGCATCCACAAGCCTCTTGATCTGCCACGGGTTCCGCGAGTCAACGGGCTGCAGGGCGTATGTTGCCAGAGAAGGCCCATCGTCAACAAACAGGATCGCGCACTCCAACTCGTCTCGCTCCTCCACCGCCTGCTTCAGATCGCGTAGATCGCGATCCAACTGCTCAAAGCCCAACTCACCGTACTTCTCCGTCAATGCCCCCTTGCTTGAGATGATCAAGTAGAGATTGTGGGACCCGCTCTGCGGATCCTCCGCCAACTTGGCCTCAGACCCATCGACGCTCTCGCCGGATAGAGCCAGGATCAAACGATCCAGCTCCGCTTGAGCCTCCTCGACCACGTCTGGCACTTGATCGACGCCATCGTCCGGGTATGTGTCGTCTCCAAAGCCTCTGAGAGAGAAGGGTTTCGGCTGGCTCATCGTTTGCCCCCTGCTGGTCAGCCGGCTTTCCGCTCACGGGAGATAAAGGACATCGCACTCACTGCCGCCCACTGCTTATAGGCATCGGCGTGACCGGGCTGCAGCTTTATCGCCCTGCGAAGCTTGGCTGCCGCCTCCGGATAGTGCTTCAGGTGCTTGTACATCACGCCAGCACTGTAGCAATACTCGGCCTTATCTGGATCGCGATCCAATGCTTCAAGATAGGCGTCCAGGGCCTCGTCGTACTCCTCCCGTGCCTCGTAAGTCTTGCCTAGCTCATAGTATCCTTCGGCGCTCTCCGGCTCCAGTGTGACCATCTTACGGGAATGCACCAAGGCCTTGTCCAGATGCCCCAGCTGTCGACACAGCCGGGTGATGCGGGCACGGTGGATCGCCTTTTCCGGAGCGGTGACGATTGCCTGTTCGTACACCTGCATCGCCTCGTCGTGGCGCCCCTGCGCTTCGTAGACTTCGCCCAGCTGACCGTAGGCATCTGTCATCTCGGGATCCAGCTGAACCGCCGCCTCCAAGTTCTCGGCAGCTTCCTGGTATCGTTTCAGCTGCTTGAGGACAACTCCCAGCTTGTAGCGATAGAGGGGGCTGTCACCATCGAGGTTCGAAGCTTGCTCATAGGCCTCGAGGGCCTCCATCCAGCTCTGCTCTGCTTCGTGCAAGGCTCCGAGTCGCCCGTATGCAGGTGTGTACTCCTCCTGGGTTGCGATTGCCTGGTTGTACTTACTCAAGGCCTCACGAGTGTCTCCCAGCTCGAGGGCGACATCGCCCAAGCTCAACAGATGATCTGGGTTCTCCGGAGCCAGCTGGGCAGCCTGCCGATACCGCTCTCGGGCGCTGCCGTGTCTTCCCTGACGGAAGTAGATGTCACCCAAGTCCGCGATCAGCCCGGGGTCGTCTTGCTGGAGCGCAACTGCTTTCTCGAGAAGCTCGGCAGCCTCTTCCGGGTGCCCCATGAGGCTGTACGTTCGGGCGGAGCAACGCAGATACTCACTGTTCTCGGGCTCATACTGGAGAGCTCGCCGAAACTGCTCCAGCGCCAGCTCAAGGTGCCGTTGGTCGAGGTACACACGACCCAAGGCCGCATGCCAAACCGGCACGCCGTCCCTCAGCTCCACACTCTTCTCCAGGAACCTCCTGGCCTCATCCTCGCGACCAAGCTCCTGGGACATCTGGCCCAGCGCGTAGTAGTACGACGCCACAGATGGATCCACACGTATTGCCCGCTTCAACGTATCGAAGGCCTCATCAACCCGGTTCATCCTTCGAAGAATCACTGCCAGTTCATACTGAGTCTCAGATGCCTCTGGCTCTAGACTTTCTGACACCCGCAATTCCCGGATGCCAGCCTCAGCGTCGCCCGTCGATCCGTAGGCTATACCCAGAGCACGATGATAGTAGGCCTCCTGAGGTGCCGTCTCAACGGCCCTCCTGAGCTCGCGGATGGCGTCCTCCCTGTGACCCTGCAAGAGCCGAAGGACGCCCAGCTCGGCGTGCAGCGTCGGGGAGTCCTCTCCCAGATCGGCAGCAGTCTCCAGGGCCGTGATTCCCTCCTCGTAGCGCTCTGGCGCTGGCATTAGCTGTTGAGCTGCCTGCTCCGATACGCCCACTTGCTCCAGTATCCGCGCCTCCATGCCAATCTTGCGCCAGATAGTGCCCAGACGGACGTGATAGCGCGGTGTGTCAGGACAGAGTGCCACCGCATCCTCATATTCAGAACGTGCGGCAGCGCAACGGCCTTGCGCCTCGAACGTGGCCCCGAGCTCATAATGGGACTCCCCATCTCTTGGATCGATGGTCAAGGCCTCCTCCAAAGCATGTGCAGCCTGGTCATATCTGCCCAGCTTGCGCAGGATTCGCCCGCATGCGCGTCGATATGTTGCCTCGTCCGGCGATGAGTCGGCCGCCTGACGATACTCGCGGAGCGCCTCCTCAAGGCTCCCCTCGGCCTCGTAGATCTCACCCAACTCTGCGTGCGCCTCGACGTCAGATGGGGCCAGAGAGATCGATTTCTGCAAGGACTCAACCGCCTTCTCCCGGTCGCCGAGCTCGCGGAACAGCTGTCCCAGATCACGGCGACAGAGCGGATCATCCGGCGACAGGGCAAGCGCCTGTTCGTAGGCAGAGAGGGCCTCATCGTGATGCCCCTGCTTCCTGTACGCGCGGCCGAGGAGCAAATAGGTCTCGGGATCGTCTGGGCTCAGCTGCAACGCGTCGACCAGGGCCGCCACGGCCTCTTCGTGTCTGCCCAACCGATGCAAGGCAGAACCCATCTGACGATGATAGACCGCGCGAGTGGGAACGAGTGCGGAGGCGGCGCGATACTCGCTGAGAGCTTCTTCGTAGCTTCCCAACTCCTCGAGCATAGCCCCCAGGCGAGAGCGGGCCTCAGGGTCTCCCGGATCTAGACTGACGGCCGTTGACAGGCTGTCCGCGGCCTTCTCCACCTCACCGAGCTCGTAGAGAGCCTCCGCCAGATGGAGATGGTAGTCAGGCCGGTCATCGCCGACTTGCTCGGCGAGTTCAGCGGCCTTCTGGTACTCAACCACCGCTTCACGGCCACGTCCCATGCATCGATACGTCCGGCCGAGTTCGAACCACACTCGGGGGTCATCGGGACTGATTGAGATTGCCTTCTCCAGCGCGTCCGTCGCACGATCAAGGTCGCCGAGTGCACGCCAGGTTCCTCCAATACGACGCTGATAGACAGCCTCCTCCGGAGCCATCTGAGCGGCGCGCTGATACTCATCAATGGCCTCAGTGAGCCAGCCCTTATCAACGAACGCGTCACCAAGCTCCCCATGGAGGGAGGCGTCCTGTGGATCCAGAGCAATCGCTTCCTCCAGGTAGGCCACCGCATCGTTTGTTTCGCCCAGTTGCTGGTGGGCGAGCCCTATCGCACGCTTGTAACGGACCTCCCTTGGAGCAAGCTGTGACGCGCGCCTGTAATGCCGCAACGCCTCACGCGCGTCTCCCTGGTCCTGATACGACCGGCCCAAGAAGTAGTGAGCATCGGGCCATTCCGGCTCCACCTCTATCGCGCTCTGTAGAGCAACCACCGCTTCTTCGTGATCACCCAGAGACTGACACAGCCTTCCGTACTGGTAGTAAGTCTCCGACGCATCCGGGGAAAGCGCCAATGCTGCCTTGAACGCCTGTAGTGCCTCATTCTTCCGATCTTGAATGGCCAAGATCTCGCCCAGCTCGTGGTAGGCTGCCGAGGACTTGCTGTCGAGGGCGATGGCCTTCTGCAATCCCTGGACAGCTTCGTCACGTCGGTTCAGTTCGCGCAGGGCGCAGGCCCTGTTGCGATGGTATTCCGCTTCCCTCGGTCTCAGATCGATGGCCTGCTCATATGCCGCCAGGGCCTTCTCGAACTGACCATTGTCCTGGTGAACTCGGCCCAGTTCGTTGTGCAGTCTCGCATCCTTGGGAGCTGTCCGCAACCCGACTCTAAGCGCGTTCATCGCTTCATCGTACCGCCCGCTCTGGCGGCAGAGGGAGACAATCTTCTGAACGTGTGCCACCTCCTGAGGAGCCAGATCCATGGCACGTCGGTATTGAGCCAGCGCCCCTTCCAGGTCGTTCTTCGCCTCCGCAATCCGGCCTAGCTGAGCCCGTATGTCAGCACTGTCGTGGTTCAGTTCTAGCGCGCGGTGAGTTTCATCTTGAGCCTCGTTAAGCCGGCCCAATCGGTAGGCAGCGTGACCAAGCTTGAAGCGATAGATCGGATCCCGGGGTTTCAGGTTAGCGGCCTTTCGATAGGCGCCCAAAGCCTTGTCGGATTCACCCAGTTGATCATAGCTCAGACCCAGATGATAGAACGAAGTCGCGTCAAGCGGCACACGGTCGCAGGCAGCTCGAAGGAACTCCAGCGCTTCTTCGTGGCGCCCTAGCCTCTGACAAACGATCCCTGCCCGCAGACTGTACTGCCCTTCTGTCTTCGACCCCAGACGAGCCGCTTTCTCATAGGCCGCCAGGGCCTCATCGAGGGCCCCCAGGTTCTCGTACGCGAAGGCCTGTCTGGCGTACAAGTCTGGTCTCACCAAGGCATCCTCGTCAAGCTGTGCGGCCTTGCGCAACGTTGCCAGGGCTTGATCCTGCTTGTCAAGACGCCCGTAGGCGTCGCCAAGGTCGCAGTAGTAGCCAGCTTGATCAGGAGCCAGCGCGCTGGCCAATTCATATTCCTCAAGCGCTTTCTCCAGTTCCCCTTGAGCTTCATAGACAAGCCCCATCTGATGGTGGATCGGGGCGTGGCTGGGCTGCAGGGAATCGCCCTGCTTCAGTGCCTGGATCGCTTCCTCATAGGCTCCGAGATGATACAGAGCACACCCCGCACCGTGAAGATGCCTTGCCTCCTCGGGATTAATATCTGCGGCACGCCGATACTCGATGAGCGCCTCATCATGCTTCTTCAAGGAGCTTAGCGCATCGGCCAGGTCTGCGCGCCATCCATCCTCGCTGGGGGAGAGCTCCACTGCGTGACGGAGGTATCGGACGGCCTGCCGATACTCCCCAAGCCGATGATAGGCCAGCCCAAGGTGGTGGTTGTAGCCAGGATGGGTGGCGTCTAAGCTCACAGCACGCTCGTATTCCTCAGCTGCCCCCTGTAGCTGACCGGTCTTCTCGTAGAGCAAACCCAACATGTCGCGCCAACTCGCCTCCGAAAACGGGGTAGCCCCGCCATCACGCAGGTCGAGAGCTTCCTGGAGGTGCACGATGGCCTCGTCCTGTCGATTCAGCTCGTCCAAGACAACCGCGGAGTAGTAACGCGCCAACGCCCCGTCGGGATCGAGTTCTATGGCCCGATCCAAAGCGCGCAGAGCCTCGCTATGCCATCCTCGGCGGTAATAGGCGCAACCGATCTCCCGATAGGTCTGGGGCTGATCCGGGCTCTGTTCGAGGGCGGCTTCCAGCTTCTCTACAGCATCTTCATAGCGACCTAATTGGCTCAACGTGGCGCCTGCTTCGTGCAGACAGGCAGGCTCATCGGGTATCCGAGCCAGGCATTGCTCAAAAGCGTCAAGCGCACCCTCGTGGTCGTCTTGCTGCTTGAGCAACAGACCTAGCTCGTAGGATATCCCCACGTATAATCGATCCGCTTCACGGAGAGCGCGCCGCAGCTCCGCCGCAGCCTCTCGGTTGTTGCGGGACTCCCGATGCGCGGCACCCAATTCGTAGTGATGACCAACCCGGTTCCTATGGCTCTCAACTTTCATCAGGCCCCCTAAAGTCCGGACAGCATCCAGAAGGCCAACAGACAAAGTGCACCGCCGGCCAAACAGAGGAAGACCCCGACACCGACCGAAGTCCGAATCAACAGGTTGATCGCCTCAACGAGGCCAGACATTGCCTCGATGAGTGGTGCTAGTCCAGCGTCTGTGACCGCTTTGCTGCTGACCTTCGCTGACTGCGCCGAGATACGCTTCAGCGCCTCCTGGTACTGCTTTGCCAGTATGGTCCATAGACCAGCTGCACAGGAAGACAGACCAAGTGTAAACAGAGTGAGTGACATTAGGACTTGGAGGATCTTGATCACAATTCCTCTCCTTTCATCAGATGGGGTTTCTCTTGATGTCCAAGAATCAGTTGACCTTGACGGCGGTAGGATTCGCCAGAACGGGTTCGCGCTCCTGCAACGGCAAGCTGATGTAGAATGTGCTTCCCTCGTCCAGCTTGCTGTCCACCCAGACCTTCCCTTTGTGGCGTTCTACAATCGACTTCACGATGGCAAGCCCCAGGCCTGTCCCCGACGCGCCTGCCCTATCACCTCGCTTTGTACGATAGAACTTCTCAAACAGCCGTGCCTGCTCATCGGGCGCGATTCCGATACCTGTGTCAGACACAGCGATGACTGCCCGGTTGCGGCCATTGTCTGGCTGGAGAGACAGTTCTGCGGCGATGCTGCCCCGCTCAGGCGTGTACTTTATTGCATTGTCCAGCAGGTTGACTATTGCCTGACGCAAGAGCCCTCGATCACCACATACGACGGCGCCTTTGCCTTTGGCAGCTGAGTCGATCAGTGGTTCGATCCGCAAGGAGACGTCCTTGGCTGCCGCCTGACTTCGCACACGGCTCAGCGCTTCAGCCAGGACAAGACCCAGGTCACAAGGGGCCCGTTCTACACCCAGGCCGGCCTCTATGCGACTCAGATCCAGCAGATCGGCCACCAGGTCATCGATCCGCTGGACGCCGTGCAAGATGTTCTGGACATAGCTCTGCTGCGTGTCGTTGAGTTCGCCTACTGCATCAAGCCGATGGGCATAGCCGCGCATGAACGTCAATGGCGCCCGGAGATCGTGGGAGACAGTGGCCAAGAACTCTGACTTCATCTCATCCAGCTCCTTGAAGTGAGTGATGTCACGCATGACAGCCACGCGACCAGCATTCTGCGCGTCGGAGTCCACGATCTTCGAAACATTGGCGTACATGACACGTCCATCTGGCAGCAGCACTTCCCTGGGGGCCTCTCCGGTCGTAGAGGAGCGCATCATCGCGTCTACGACCTCGGGCTCCAATTCGGTCTGCTCGATCCTGCACCCCAGCACATTCCTCGATCGAACGCCAAGCGCCCGTTCGGCTGCCGGATTGACCAACAGCAGTCGATCTTGGCGGTCGGTGACCAGGACGGCGTCCGAGGTGCTCTCCAGGATCGCTGCCAGTCGGCTACGCTCGCTCTCCACTGCCTGGAAGAGATGGGCATTCTCTATCAGCACGGCGACTTGGCTGGTAAGCATAGAGAGGAAATCCAGCTTCGACTTATCGAACCGCTGCGTTGTGCCATATCCAAGCCAGATGACGGCCAACAGGCGTTCTCTCGTGCGCACGGGCAGTGCGACGGCAGCCTTGATGGGTCCATCAACGACCGCAGCGTCGGTGATGCCGGTTGCGCGAGTCAGGTCCTGAACGACGAATGGTCCCTGTGCGTCGCGCAGCATCGCCACCAGCACGCGATCGACCTTCTCCAAGTCACTGCCGGGTTTCCCTCGTGCAACGACTGCGCTCGGGACCTTTGAATCCGTGACAAAGACGGCACGGGCGACCTCCGCATTTGTCGCCTCCAGGGCCCCCTCCAACACGAATGACATACCAGCGGAGAGATCCAGCGTCGACGAGACCGCCTGGCTGACCTCAAGGAGCAGGGAGAGGTCGCTCATACGATCCTTGAGCCGCGCACGCATGTCCTCGAAAGTGGTCCCCAGTCGCCCCACCTCGTCGGCACCGTCCACGCGGACGGGTTCCGTCAGCGTCCCCCCCGCGATGCGTTCGGCAGCGTCAGCCAGTCGTTCGAGAGGATGCGTCATTCGCCCCACCAGAAGAACAACGGCAGTCACCAGCCCTGCACCGAATATCGTTTGAAGAGCGAGCAGTGGCACGGCAACCTGTCTGGCTTGCTCCAGAACAACCTCGTAGGGCAGGCGTATCACCACGGACCAGGGATATCCCTCTGCCGGCAGGATGTAGAGCAACTCGCGAGTATTCTGTACCGGATCGCGGCCCTCACAGACAAGTCCTCGCGGCTCCGTGTCCGGGACGCAGTTGTGATATCTCTCCTGCTCCCACGTGGTAAGCATTGCTCCTGGATCTGGATGAGCCACGACTCGCCCGCTGGCATCGACAACGAATCCCTCGCCGTGGCCGCCAGTCCGCTGAACGTCGGCCAGCAGACGACTGATGGCGGGGTTGGCCTGGAGATGAGCACGACCGATCAGTGCGCCGAGGCTTGCCCCCTCTCCGGCCTCAGACTCGATCGGCATCAGGAATGAAACGAGAGCCTCATCCTGTTGCGACCGGTGCCCAGGAGTGACCTGGGGGGCCACGTCTTGCAGCACGCGTTCCAAGAGCACGTCTTCTTGGGGGGTTAGCTGACACCTGCGCGTCGACGGCGGAGGATATGTCGCTATGATCTGTCCATCGGCACCAACCAGGATGAGCCGATCAAAGAACGCCCCCAGGCGAAGATGGCTCTCCAACAACCTCTGCAAGCGATCCTGGTCGCCCTCGACGAGTCGCTCATCGCGGACAAACTCTGCGAGAAGACCCTGCCCAGTATGGATGAAACTGGGGATCTCGTCAGCCGCGCTCCGAGCATCCCTGGCTAGATCACGCACTGCCTGTTCCCTTGCCCCTCGAAGCGTGACTGTGGTCACTGCGTACACGAGGATAAGCGTCATGGCGACGATAAGAGGTACGACGACAAGAAGCAGCTTGCGGCTCAAACTACGACGGAAGGGGGACACCCGATCCGCAACCTTGATCGGGCGGAGCGACGGACTAACAGCGTAGAGCACTTGAACAGCCGCGCCCCCCAAAACCGCCTGCAGCAGGACACATGCGGCACTCACCTTCGCGGCTTGAAGGGCGTAGTCGAGACCCGCCAATCCCGCGTCCGTCACGCGAGCCCAGATGGAAAGCAGGAGCAAGGAACTCGCGATGGGCGTTCCTGCCACGGACGCGACAACGGGCTGACGGATCAGAGCCTCCAGACGGCCCCGATAGTCCTGACGGAGACAAGATGCGGCGACATAGCCGAAGAAAGCAAGGGAAAACGGTTCAGCAACGCCGCCAGTGGTCGCGCCCGTCATCAGCACTCCACTGAGCGCACCCACGAGATAGGCTGGACCAGCACCGAGCCACGCTGCAGCAGCGAGGATCGGACCGACCCCCAGCAGGGGCGCAACAGCCCTTCGTGGCTCAAGAGGCACGTTGGGAGGGGGGAGCAGAGAGGATGACGAGACACGAGCAACCAAGAGACGATTGGTGACCGGTGGAGCGATCAGTAGTACCAAGAACAGCGCCATCGCCCGCCGGGAGTGGGTCACTCCCATAAGCTCTTCACGCGAGCGAATGAGAAGCAATACTGACACGGCGCCATATAGCGCGAGGACCAGGTACTCCAGGGTGACCGGTTCGAGAAATGCGAAGGTTGTCCAAGAATCCCAAATCGCGATTGTCATACTCCTACCTCTGCGAGACAGTATCCAAACTCATTCACCCCTATATTGTTGCAAGAACCGTGCCAGCATTGGCCCATAGGGACGAGAGAAACATGGGTCTGCTGAGTCCGCCGAACTGCATCGCAGTGCCTGGAAACGCCCGGGCTGCACATGCCCCGACGCGCAGTCGTAACACAGCTCTTGGATGTCCTGGGCCCCGCGTCAGCAGCAGCCACGAGGCCGCAGCCCGCCACATATGTGGTCGCTCCGGACATGCGACGGCATATATAGGGCCAGCATTCACAACAGGAGGCTCGAAGAGGATGACAATCGCCCAGCAGTGAATAGGGGCGCTACATTGAGAAGATGATCACACAGAGGAGCTCAGCCAGCTGGCGAAGGCCGGAGAGTGCGGAGGGGATTCCGGGGACATCGAGCGCGAACCAGACCGCGTAGAAGGTGAGAGTCAGAAAGCAGCGGAGTATTCCCCAGTGTGAGGAAAAATCCGCAGAGATGGCGAGATATCGAAGCTCAAGCCAGCCCGTACTTCTCGAGACGGTAGCGCAACTGATCACGAGAAATGGACAGAAGCTTGGCGGCCTCGGTCTGATTGCGCCCTGTGCGCGCCATGGCCTGCTTGACCAAGCGCCGCTCCAGACGAGATACCACGCCCTCAAGGTCTACTCCACCCGGTGGAAGGTCCAAGTGCGCACCCGAGCGCCCCGCTCGGTCCAGGGCCGCGTAGCCATCGCTGAGCTCGGCGGGGAGATGTACGGACTGAATCTCCTGTCCCTCGCAGAGAACCATCGCCCGCTCAATCACGTTGCGCAGCTCGCGGATGTTGCCCGGCCAGGGGTAGCGTCTCATCAGATCAAGCGCCTCGGCGGACACCTCAGTGACCCTCCTACCCATCGAGCGATTGAACTCGTCAATGAAGGCAGCGACGAAAAGCTCCAGATCTTGCATCCGTTTCCGGAGTGGAGGGACGTCTATCACAACGACACCGAGGCGGTAGAAGAGATCCTCCCGGAATGTCCCCTGCTTGACAGCTTCTCTTAGATCACGATTGGAGGCAGCGACGAACCGCACGTCGACCTTGACATCACCAGTTCCCCCGACTCGACGAACCATCCTCGTCTCCAACACGCGCAGAATCTTGGCCTGCATTCTTGGCGGCATCTCGCCTATCTCATCGAGAAAGAGCGTCCCCTCATCAGCCACCTCAAGCAATCCTTTCTTTCGACGCTTGGCACCGGTGAAGGCCCCCTCCTCGAAGCCAAATAGCTCGCTCTCCAAAAGATCCTGAGGGATAGCAGCGCAGTTGATAACCGTAAACGGTTTCTCTGATCGAGGACTCTGCCGATGAATGGCATGGGCGACGACCTCTTTCCCGGTTCCGCTCTCTCCCTGAAGCAGGACCGTAGTCTTCTCCTGAGCGAGCTTTTGAACCAGCCTATCTATTCGACGCATATCGTCACTTTCGCCAACGATCCATCCCTTGGGATATCCACTGGACTTCTCCCTCAGCCGCTGAATCTCGCGCTGCATGGCCAGCTCGTTGAGCGCCCTTTTGATGACCAGCTTCAGCTTCGAGGCATCAGAGGGCTTGTCTATGTAGTCGTACGCTCCCAGCTTCATCGCCTGCACCGCGCTGGGCACAGCGCTGTAGGCAGTGAGGACAATGACGTGCACGCGGAGATCTTGACGCTTTATCCTACGCAAGATTGTCAGACCATCGAGATCTGGTAGACGAAGGTCAAGGAGCACGACATCCACCGGTTTCTGCCGCAACAAAGCCTGACCCTCGGCCCCGGTGGCAGCCGACAGTACCTCGTAGCCCTCCTCCTCCAAGAGGCTGCTGAAATAAGAGCGTATCATGTCGTCGTCGTCAATGGTAAGAATCGTGGCTGTCATGACCGAACCCCCCGTGGACTAGGTGCTATGCACCCTGGCTGCGCGGAAACGATAGTGAACCTTGCCAGACTTGTCAAGTCCCAGCTGTGCCAAGCTGTTCAATCCGGGTGCTGAGAACCGAGGGTGATGAGCAGCCCGGCAAGGACCAATCTAGCGCGAAAACATGCAACCGCGCCCGGCATCTCAGGGTCAAGACGAAAGATCTTTCCTCCGTCCGCGCAGAGACTTCGGCAGGATCCCCAGGGCATTCCGGTATTTCGCCACGGTCCGGCGAGCGACGTCATAGCCTTGCTCAGATAGCCTATCGGCTATCATGCGATCACTCAGCGGCTCACCTTCGTGGTCCACCAGATCCTCGATCATCCGCTTGATTGGGGCCGCACTGTCGAAGAACTTCTCCAGCCGCACGATCTCGCCGCAGGGGAGCTGGACGTACTTGCCGGCCACTGCCCGACTCACTGTTGACTCGTGCACTCCCATCAGCCCGGCCACCTGGGTGCGCGTAAGGGGTCTCAAGTGAGTCTCTCCGTGGACCAGGAAATCACGTTGGTAGTCAACCAAGCAGTCCATGAGCTCATATAGAGTCTGCCAGCGTTGCTCGATGCTCTTGACGAACAGACGCGCACGCGCACGAAACGCCTTCCACTGCTCCCATCGCTGCTGATCCGACCCACCACTGGTGGCGTCCACCTCACCTGCCATCCGCCCCCTCACAGTAGTGACCCGCAACTTGTGCTCGCGCGCCTTTGGGAGCTCAATCTCGTACTCTCCCTCCACCGCCCTGCTCTCTCGGATGACAGCGTCAGGCTGTGGACACACGACTGTATCCTCGGGTGGTGAATGATGCAGGCCATCCCAGGACAGATGGGCAGGATAGGGATTGAGATTCTCCCTGATGAAACGGAGGGCATCGTGTACTTCATCGACAGTGGCCCCTGCCTCCTCTGCCACACGCGAGAGAGAGTATCTGCCCAGTATCTCCCAGTGTTCCAGGAGTAGCGTCTCTGCCAGCTGGTGCTCGACGCCGTCATCACGCAGATGCTCAATCTGGATCAGAAGACACTGCCGAGCATCCTCTGCAGCGATGCCGATCGGTTCCAGAGACTGAACAGTAGACAAGACTCGCTCCACGTGCTTTCGCTCCAGACCAATGGCAGACGCTACCTCATCCAGATCACAGCAGAGGAACCCCCGGTCGTCGAGACTCTCCACCAGATGAGCAGCGATGAGAAAGTCCGAGGCCGGCAAACTGAGGCGTGCTTGTTGCAACAGGTAGTCAGCCAGCGTCGTGCGCGAAACCAACCGTGAGACCGGATCCTCCCAATCTGCAGCAGCGTCAGACTCCAGCGAGCCGTAATCTCCAGAGCGTGTGACGTAGTCCCGATCTGCCCAGTTCTCGGCCACCTGAGCCTCGGGGGCACCGCATGCGGGGCAGTAGCCGTCGGGCATCTCGGAGCCGCAGTAGGGACAGCGTCGGATCTCCGCCAACTCCAGGGCTGGATTCTCAGCCAGTTCCTGAGCGATGGCCTGCTCGAGCTCCAACGATGAGAACTGCAGCAGTTCGTTCGCCAGCACCAGCTGAGGAGACACCGTCGGCGTCTGTCTAAGCGTTTGAGCGAGTTTCATCGACATCCATCGAGAAGCACGCTAAGCTGGGCTTGCTGGACTACCCTGCCCTGCTCGTCCAGGTCAAGCCACTTCTCCAGCACGGTGAATGTATCCCCCGACCGCGGGATAATCTCACGCGGCGCGCCCGTGGCCCCTGCATATCCAGGCGACCCTCGCTGGTGAAGCCAAACACCTACCGCATTCAGGTCGACGTAGATGTCCTGCTCCAGGATCTTATCGTCGGCATTCTGGTAGAGCATCACCAGCCACGTCTGACCCTCCGACGACGTGCCTGGCTGCGCTAGAAACGGCGTCGAGATCGCCTCAGGCCGAGTCGTGAACGTAGCCTCGCCGAAGGACTCAGAGACATCCACAGTGGCGGCTGGCAAGATAGGAATGACCTCGCTTGCTTTGCTTCAGAGCAGGACCTATCCAGCATCCAGCCTCCAACAGAAACGCAAGACGTGACGCCCTGCAAGCTCAAGATAGGCTCGAGACAGGCTCAAAGCATGCCCTGGCCGCCTTCTTCCACTCGCTCAATCGCCGCGTCCAGCCGCCTCAGCACCCTCTCACGCCCGAGGACCGCCAGGGTCCCAAACAGAGGCGGTGTTGCCTTCTGGTTCGTCGTCGCCCAGCGCAACGTGCCAAGCAGCTGACCGACGCTTACCCCTAACTCTTCCGTCAGGTCCCGCAGAGGCTGCTCAATCGTCACCGCCTCGAAAGGTTCAATCTCCGCCAGCAGGTCCCGAGTGGCCTGTAGCATCTCTGCGCTCTCCTCGGGCGTCATCCCCTTTGGCACCAGCCTCTCCAGCGGCGGCGTCTCAATCTGGACGAACATAAACGCTGTCCATTCGGCGACCTCATCCAGCCTCTTCAACCGCTCTTGGATCAAGGGGACGATACGCTGCAGCTTGGGGCGCATCTCCTTGGGACACGGATCTGGCACCAGGCCTGCCCGCTGCCAGAACGGTAACAGGCGCTCGACCAACTCCTCCTCTGGCAGCTCTCGAATGTAGACCCCGTTCATCCAGTTCAGCTTGTCGTAGGAGAACGTCGCCGGGGCGGTACTCACCCGGAAAAGGTCAAACCGCTCGATCAACTCGTCCCGGCTGAAGATCTCCCGCTCTTCGCCCTCTCCTGGCGACCAGCCCAGCAGCGCCAGGAAGTTGAACAGCGCCTCGGGCAGATACCCCTGCTCATGGAACTCGGTGATGGACGTGGCGCCATGTCGCTTGGAGAGCTTCTGGCCGTCGGGGCCGTTTACCAGAGGCACGTGGCAGTAGATCGGCACCTCCCAGTCCATCGCCCTGTAGATGAAGATTCGCTTCGGCGTGCTGGAGATCCAGTCGTCACCGCGTATGACGTGGCTGATCTCCATGTAGTGATCGTCTACCACCACTGCCAGATGGTAGGTCGGATAGCCATCGGTCTTCACTAGAATCTGGTCATCAATCAGCCCATTGTCGAATGTCACGTCCCCGCGGATCGCATCGTGGACAACCGTCTCGCCCGCCAAGGGCACCCTGAGTCGAACAACGTGTGGCTGGTCAGGAGAAACCGGTATCGCCAGGTCGCGACAGTGGCGATCATACATGACCTGCTCGCCGGCAGCTCGCTGGAGCTCCCGCATCCGCGCCAGGCGCTCCGGCGTGCAGTTGCAGCGGTAGGCCCAGCCGCGCTCGATCAGTTCCTCTGCCACCTGCCGGTACATCTCCAGTCGCTCGGACTGGATGTACGGCCCGTGGGGACCTCCTACGGCATACATTCGAGCGTTCTCCACACCGGACTGTTCCAGTGCCTTCTGGCTTGGACCCTCGTCCCAATCCAGCCCCAGCCAACGCAGTCCATCCATGATGACGGGGATCGTCTCCGGTCGATATCGCTCCCGGTCGGTGTCCTCAATGCGCAAGATGAACTGACCATCGTTCTGACGGGCGAAAAGCCAGTTGAAGACAACGGTACGTATGTTCCCAATATGTGGCTCCCCCGTCGGGCTGGGGGCAAAGCGAACGCGAACGTTCACACTTTCCTCCGTTTAGACCTGCCAGATTACCGTCCCTACCTGATCGCACAATGCAGGCGGCAGGACGAATCTACCTCTGTTTCATCTTCTCGACTATCTTGGCCCACGTGCTGCGCAGAGGCACGGTTTGATTGAAGACCAGATGATGCTCAGTCGAATCGGGATCGACGCAGACGTAGCTCTTGCGGTAGAACTGAAAGCGATCGCCTGGATCAGCCGCGGCCAGGCTGGGCTCAGCCTTGGCCCTGGTAACGTTCAGCGAATTCGGATTCAGGTAGTCCGTGAAATGCCTTCCCTCTGGAATATCCCCTATATCAGGTTTGGTGAAGAGACGGTCGTAGAGCCGCACCTCGACATCAAGCGCGTGCTCAGCCGACACCCAGTGGAGTGTCCTTACGTAGCGCCCATCCGGGGCCACTCCTCCGTAGCTCTCCGGATCATAGGTACAGCGGAGCTCGATAACCTCACCGTTCTGATCCTTGACCACGTCCTCGCACGTGATCAAGTACGCCCGCTTAAGTCGCACCTCGCGGCCCGGTGCCAGACGCTGGAACCTCTTCGGCGGGTGTTCACGGAAATCGTCCCGCTCTATGTAGAGCACACGGGAGAACGGCACCTTCCGGGTCCCCGATTCCGGGTCCTCCGGATTGATGTCGACCTCAAATACGTCGGTCTGATCCTCGGGGTAATTGTCGATCACAACCCTCAGGGGATCCATCACGGCCATCACGCGTGGCGCGTTCCGGTTCAGATCATCGCGCACGAAGTGCTCCAGCATATCGATGTCGATCAGGCTTTCTGCCTTCGCTACACCAATCTCGTCGCAGAAAGCGCGGATGGCGGTTGGTGGGTAGCCACGCCGCCGCATGCCAGAAATCGTCGGCATCCGTGGATCATCCCAGCCACTCACGTCCCCCTCGTCGACGAGTTGCTTGAGGTTCCGTTTGCTCAACACCGTGTGACTCAGATAGAGACGGGCGAACTCGATCTGTCTTGGATGGTAGATGCCCAGTTGCTCGAGGAACCAGTCGTAGAGAGGCCGATGGTCCTCGAACTCGAGCGAGCAGAGCGAGTGCGTGATCCGCTCAATCGAGTCCGATTGACCATGCGTCCAGTCATAGGTAGGGTAGATGCACCAGTCATCGCCTTGCTTGTAGTGGGTCTCGTGGAGGATGCGGTACATCACTGGATCGCGCAGGTTCATATTCGGGGCCGACATGTCGATCTTGGCTCGCAGGACCCGCTCACCTTCCTCAAAATCCCCGGCTCGCATGCGCTCGAATAGATCCAAGTTCTCCTCGACGGAGCGGTCGCGATAGGGACTCTCCCTGCCTGGAGTGGTGAAATCACCGCGGTATTCTCGGATCTCTTCGGGGCTCAGGTCGTCCACATAGGCCTTGCCCTTCTCGATCAGCTCCACCGCCCATTCATAGAGCTGTCCGAAGTAGTCCGACGCGTAGAACATCCGGTCGTCCCAGTCAAAGCCTAGCCATTTCACGTCACGCTTGATAGCGTCGACGTATTCCCACTCCTCCTTCGTGGGGTCCGTGTCGTCCATGCGCAGATTACACAGGCCGCCGAAGTCCTCAGCGATGCCGAAGTTGATGCAGATGGCCTTGGCGTGGCCCACGTGAAGATACCCATTCGGCTCCGGAGGGAATCGAGTGTGAACTCGACCACCAAACCTCCCGTCTCTCACGTCCTCCTGGACAATCTCCCGGATGAAATCAGAAGGTGCTTCGTTTGTCATGGTGTCTGCTCCTCTGCGATTTCCGACCAGAATAACCCTGGCCCGCTGGCACAGGTCTCAAGTATCATTCGGCTCCGTCCCGGTCCCAGTCAAGTTGATCCTCATGAGAGGGGTAGGCCTTGAACGACCGCATGGGCATCTCGTTCAATCCCCAGCGGGAGCCCAGGATCGCCCCTTTTGGCCGCTCGACCCACGGGGAGTATCGCAACTGATCGGGCGCCCGTCCTTCCAGATGTCGGATTGGGTGAATACGCCGCCGCTGCTCCCTGCAGCCCTGGGGTTGACCACGGCCCCCCATGACGATCTTCTTCACGGGCAGCGTGATGGCAACAACGCCACCAGTCTTGGGGAGGGCCGACGGAGATGCGACAATCGGACTCTACAGCAGTACGAGCCAGGGCCACACACGCACGGGCCCGCCCCATTCAGAACTCTAGCTTTCGATGGCGCACCACGACGTTCTCAGCCAACCCGATGCCTATCATCATAGTGAGCAACGCGGCTGGCCCATAGCTGACAAAGGGCAATGGCAGCCCCACAACGGGCAGCAACCTCAAGTTCATCCCGATGTTGACGACTGCCTGAAAGAGGATCATCGCCAGTGTTGCCGTCGCGATCATTCGTCCAAAGGGATCCGACGCGATGAGGATGATTCGCAACAGACGATAGAACAAGATCAGGTAGAGTAGAAACAACAGCATCACACCTGCAAAGCCCAGCTCCTCAGCGGTGACGGCGAAGATGAAATCTGTGTGACGCACCGGCAGGTACCGCAGCTGACTCTGAGTCCCTTGCGCGAGGCCCTTGCCCCAAAGCCCCCCTGAGCCTATGGCGATCGCTGCTTGTTGGAGCTGATAGGCAACGTCGGGATTACTGCTCGGATCGATGAAACCCAAGACGCGCTCTTGCATGTAGCCAAACTCGAGCATGTCCATCGCTTTCCAGAGTGGGTAGAGCGCGACCATCCCCACCAAGAGCGTCGCCACGATGTAGCGAATACCGAGATCGGACTCAAGAACCATCGCAAGCCACATGGCAGCCAGCACAGCAGCCGCTCCCATATCTGGCTGCCGGAAGACCAGGCCCGCCAGCACGATCATCATCACCGCCGAGGCAACGTAGCTGCGCAGCCCAATCGCGTCCGATGAAGCGGCAGCCAGACTTGTTTTCGGCGCGCCGAACAGCGGAGCAGAGGACGATCGGCGTCTGCCCTGACGGCTGAGCACAGCCCCCACCGAGATCGAAAGCAGATTCATCGCTAGGAAAGAGGGTTGAAACCGAATGAACCCGAGATCGAACCAGCTCCGCACCCGGCCAATCTCGCTTTGCCCAAAGAAGAGCACAAGCACCAGTAAAGCTACGGCAAGGAGGTAGACTAGCCACCAGAAATCACCAAGCCAGTGGAAATCTCGCGGAAACACTGCCAGCAAGATGACCAGCCCAATCCCGATAGCCCCGAAGATTGCCTGACGCCGCCAGAGATCCTGCAGACGAGGGTCGAGGCTCCCCAGATTGGCGCTATAGATCATCACCACCCCAAACGCAGTCAACAGGACGACAGTGATGAGCAGAGTATAGTCAAAATGGCGCCAGAAGCGCAGGCCCATCTCTACCTTCCTCTTGTGCTCCGTGGATTCGTCAATGGAATGTCGGCGACAAGGCTCGATTCGTGACCGCTCTGTGTAACGCTCACCTGAACGCCATCGACGTCAATAGCTACGTGACTAGAAATCACGGCGATGATCTCATCCTTTAGGGTGTCCAGCAGGGCAGGCGAGATTCCCGCCCGGTCTTGGGTCAGCACAAGGCGCAGGCGATCCTTGGCTATTCTGCCGCTGGGCGGTTCGCGGCGACCAAACAGACGTTCAAAGAATCCCATCTCGGTCGATCCCTCCCTAGTCCAGACTAACGAAACGCAGGAACCGCTCAAGCATGCCAGGCTCCCGAAGCGGTGGGAACGGCACATCCTCTCCGAGCAGCCGGCGGGCAATGTCGTGAAAGGCCTGACCCGCGCGACTGTGGTTGCTTGACAGCGTAAGTGGCTCACCGCGGTTGGCAGCGATTAGGACGCTCTCGTCCTCCGGTACGACACCAATGAGCTCGATTGCCAGTAACTCCACCACGTCAGCGATACTGAGCATCTGGCCTCGCTTCACCATCTCGGGCTTGACCCGGTTGATGACCAACCGCGCTGGCCCCTTCTCCTCGGCCTCAATCAAGCCGATGACGCGATCCGCGTCGCGCGCCGCTGGGACCTCCGGATTGGTGACAATCACAACCTCATCAGCCGGCTCCATCGCGTAACGGAAGCCCTGCTCTATCCCAGCGGCCGAATCGATCAGGATGATGTTGTACTCCTCGCGGAGTTCATCGCAGACCCACATCATATCCTCAGAATGAACCGCGCTCTTGTCGCGGGTCTGCGCCGCGGGTAGCAAGTAGAGCTTCGACAACTGCTTATGCCGCACCAGTGCTTGCCGCAGTCGACAGCGTTTCTCGATCACGTCCACAAGATCGTACACGATGCGGTTTTCAAGTCCCAGCATCACGTCCAGGTTTCGCAGCCCCACGTCGGCATCGACGACCGCTACGCGCTGTCCTCGCATCGCCAACGCAGCCCCGAGGTTGGCAGAGAGAGTCGTCTTGCCGACCCCTCCCTTGCCCGAGGTGATCGTCACCACTCTCGCGTCCACTGTCCCCCCTTCCCCACCACTCAATCTCACTCACCCGGCCACGGGACGGCCACGATACTTCCGTCACAGATCGACGCCTTCTCCGGTAGAGGCTTGGATGGTCGCTCCTCTGGAGAACGGGAGATGTGCCCTGCGATGCGAAGCTGTGTAGGAGCCAGCTCAAGGGCACAGATCACAGCTTCCTCGTCACCCAGAGCACCGGCGTGCACCAGTCCTCGAAGCCGTCCCCACACCACAATGCTTCCCCCAGCCACGACCTCCGCCCCTGGGTTCACGTCACCGATGACCACCACATGGCCAGGGTGGCGCAGGCTCTGACCTGAACGGAGCGTGCGCCGAACGACAACCGATCTGCCAGGAGGCTCTTTGGCTTCCTCGGACGGATGCTGTGGCCCGCGCGTCCAGGGCAACTCAGTTACAAGCCCCGCCCGCCGTGCCTCGGATTGCGTCGTCGCATCTTCGCTTAACAACGCCCATAACTCGACCTGATGCCGGGCCACCATCGAGCGCACTTCCTCGATTTGAGCCTGCATCAGCTCTCGATCACTGACATCTATGGCCATTCGACCACCGCGGAAGAAGTCGGGATTCTCGCCGAGGTGTGCTTGCAGAGCGCTCATGAGGCCACTCCACTCGCCCTCTCGGAGGGTGACCAGCAATCCCTGACGGATTCCCTTGATGATAATTCTCTCTGAGTTCACGACGGTATGCTCCAGTTTGATGAGAGCATTATAGCACAGGACATGCGATCGGGAAAACGTCCGTGCCGCAGGGTGGCTGGGGAGGGAGGTGGGTGCTCGAGCCCCAGCGGCCGCGAAGAGGCTGAGCGTCGGTCAGACACTGATCGGAACCGACCAGCACTCCCGAAACCAGTTGGGGGCACCTGGTGAGTCGGAGCGAGCGCGAGAGCTCACCACTCTCAACGTGAAACGTGACGGTTCCGTATTACGTAGAACCGCCAAGGGACACTGACAGCAGCGTTGTCTCCGCGGACGTTGATTCGCGGCCCCGCGGCGACGCACGCGCTGGGCACTGGATCTCCGCCTCCCAAGAACAGCCGTGCCCCCGGCACGCAGAGATCAGCACCATCGAACTCAAGATCAATTGCCAGTGCCTGACAAAGTCGACCTGGCCCAGAAGTCAGTTGATGGTCAGGCCGACCGCCACGTCGCTGGCGCATGGCATCCAATCCGTCCACCGGCTCCAGTGCGCGGATCAACACAGCCGCCGGATATCCCTTCTCTTCCGTCACGACGTTGAAACAGTGGTACATGCCATAGATGAGGTATACGTAGGCGTGACCTGGCGGTCCGTACATGGGCGCATTGCGACTGGTAGGGCCAGGGTGAGCGTGGGACGCCTCATCCTGTTCACCGACGTAGCCTTCGGTCTCGACGATCCTTCCAGAGACACGCTTCCCATCGATCATGCGTACCAGGCGTCGCCCGAGGAGATCACGGGCAACTTCCAGAGTGTCCCGAGCGTAGAACTCCCTTCCGAGACGCATAGCCTACTGCTGAAACCGAGGATCGCGTTCCAGCGTCAGACGCAGACCTTCAGACAGGTCCACCTGCGGCTCATAACCCAAGAGTCGGCGTGCGGCGCCAATGTCGGCACACAGTCGAGCCACCCCACCACTCTCGGCTGGGCTATGGAGCACGTCGACATCCCGTTCGACCGCCGCCGCCACTAAGGAGGCCAGCTCGTTGATGCTGGTCTCGCGGCCACTGCCTACGTTGATGATGCGGCGGTCCACGTCCGACGCCGTCGATGCTACCGTTAACGCCTCGACCACGTCATCGACGTAGACGAAGTCACGGGTCTGCCCCCCGCCCCCAAAGATGACCAGCGACCCGCCCGCCTGCGCCTGCTTGAGAAAACGCGGGACAACCGGAGGATGGGAGGGTGGCAACCGCTGAGCGGGGCCGTAGGCGTTGAACACCCGCAAGATGACGGTCTCAATTCCCCACAACGCGCCAATCGTGCGCACGTAGTATTCGGCCGCCAGCTTGCTCACAGCGTACGGTGATTGAGGATTCGGAGGCTGATCCTCTCGGACTGGTTGTCTGGCCTGTTCGCCGTAGACTGCGCCGGAAGAAGTCAGCACCACGCGCCGCACACCGGCGTCGCGCATGGCCTCCATCACGCTGACCGTCCCGCCGACGTTGACTTCGTTGTAACGGCGCGGATACAGAATTGACTCGCTCACCAACACGCGGGCGGCGAGATGATAGACACAGTCGACATCCTGCAGGAGCGTCCAAAGTTTGGGTCGATCTGCAACATCGCCGCGGGTGAAAAGCACGTCGTCCGCCAACTGCGCCGGATCGCCCGCACTAAGATCGTCGATCACCCGCACCTGATGTCCATCGGCATTCAGACGATTGGAGAGCGCGGCGCCAAGGAATCCGGCACCGCCGGTGACGAGAAAACGCATAGAGTCCCCCCTTGACTGCAGTGCCCATTGTACCACACGCAATGGAAATCGTGAATTTTCCACTCAGCCCAGGTGAGGCCAACTGACCTCGCACAGTCCGACTTTGACATGGCTCCTCGGCTGCGGTATACTGTGTCTCTGCATTTCGCCTCTTATGAGAAGGAAGATGACCCAAGATTACCTGGTCCAGCTGCTGAGGGCGTACTGGTTCGCCCCTCCGGTAGCTCTGTGGCGGGCCGTTGAGCTTCGAGCGGCGGCTAAGTTGAGTTACGGCCGCCCCCTACTCGATCTGGGATGCGGCGATGGGCTGATCGGCCAGGTGCTATTTGCCCCGCAGGGGCAGGTGGACGTCGGGCTGGATCCATGGGTGAGTCAGCTGCGTCAGGCAGCGAAGTCGGGGGCCTACCGCCACGTTGATCGAGGTCTCGGTGACGCTCTTCCCTACCTTGCGGACCATTTCTCCACGGTGTTCAGCAATTCGGTTCTGGAACATATCCCCGACGTCAAGCCGGTGATTCGCGAGGTCGCAAGGGTCTTGGGTCCCAATGGGCACTTCGTATTCACGGTGCCGTCAGACGCCTTTCGACAGAATCTGGACGGATACGTTCGCTGGCTGCAAGTTGAGGATCCGGAACGAGCCGAAGCTTACGCCAGCACCGTTGATGAGCGACTTGAGCACTGTCATTACCATACCGTGGACGAGTGGGGTGCCCTCCTGTCCGATGCTGGCATGACGCTGGTCAGGGCGGAGCACTATATGCCCCGGGAGGCCGAGCGCTTCTGGGACCGAATGAATGAGCGCTACGGGGTGGGCCGACGAAGATCAGCCTGGAGGATACTGGTGTCACCTCGCCTCCAGCCCCTCGGATATCAGGGGCTCTTGCGGCGAATCGTGGTGAAACACCTCAGCCAGCGCTGGCGCCCATACTACGAGATGAATGTGCGGCCGGGGACAAAGGGCGGCGGCCTGCTGATTGTGGCCCAAGGGAAGGAGTAGGATCTATCAAGACCAGTTCAGACGCCACCACTAGAAATTCAGAACTCGAGATCTGCAATCCAGAGCCCGACACCTGGGACATGTTTGTGGCCAGTCGTCCCGATGGTCACATCCTGCAAACCACCCCGTGGGGCACACTCAAGGCCCGATTCGGCTGGTCCGACGTGCGAGTGGGGCTGAAGCAAGACGGCACCCTCCGAGCCGGGGCACAGATTCTCTTCCGAGACCTCCCGGCCGGCCTTGGACGGTTGGCCTACGTACCGAAAGGCCCCTTTGTCGACTGGAGCGATCGCGTCCAGACGGCGCAACTGGTGAAGGCGCTGGCCCAAGTCGCTCGTTCGCGGGGCGCTATTGCCCTCACGTTGGAGCCCAGTCTGCGCGACGGGCCCGCAAATCGCGAGCGGCTGCGCTCGCTCGGTTTCTGCCCCGCCCCATTCAGCGCCGTTCAGCCGCAGAGGACGCTCATCGTGGACCTTTCGCCCGACCGAGACGAGATCCTGATGAGGATGAAGTCAAAGACACGGTACAACATCCGGTTGGCAGGCCGTAAGGACGTGACCGTGCGGGAGGGCGCAAGGAGTGACGTGTCGGCCTTCGCCCAGCTGCTGGAGGCCACAGCCGACCGAGCCGAGTTCGGGATCCATTCACCCAGATACTACGAGGCAGCATACGAGCTGTTCGTCCCGCGAGATTGGGGGCGGCTTCTGCTCGCCGAGGTAGAGGGTGAGTCGGTGGCCGGTCTCATGATCTTCGCGCTTCCTCCACAATCTTGGTACTTCTACGGGGCATCCAGCACCGCCCATCGGGAGAAGATGCCCACGTACCTGCTCCAATGGGAGGCGATGCGCTGGGCAAAGTCGATCGGGTGCACGACGTATGATCTGTGGGGCGTCCCCGATAAGGACCACCAGACCCTTGAGGACCAATTCACGGAACGTAGCGATGGCTTATGGGGCGTGTATCGCTTTAAGCGTGGTTTCGGCGGCGATCTGACACGGACAGTCGGCGCCTGGGATCGAATGATGGCGCCACTGCGCTATCGTCTGTACCAGTTCGCACTCCGGCTTCGCGAGTAGGCTGCGAGCGTCGAGTGGTGGGTCTCCAGGTCGTACGGCCGACAACACGGGCAGAATGGAACAAGGCGTTGGTCGAACTCCCTGCCCCACACCTTCTCCAGACCTGGGAATGGGGTTCATTCAAGTCGCGGCACGGTTGGGAGCCGAGACGGTATCTGTGGACGGAGCCGGAGACGGAGGAGCCCTTTGCGGCGGCTTCTGTGTTAACACGCCGTCTCAGCCCTCTGCCGCTGGCTGTGGTGTACGTTCCAAAGGGCCCCATCCTGGACTATAGAAATGGAACCCTCCTTGAAGTCGTGCTGGACCAACTAGAGAGAGTGGCACGGCGGGGCCGAGCGGCCTGTGTCAAGATCGATCCCGATGTGAGACCAGATACCAGCGCAGGACAGGCAGTGCTTGAGGTGCTCCGACGACGAGGATGGTGCCGATCAGATGAGGAAATCCAGTTCCGCAACACGATTTTTCTGGATCTGACGCCCAGCCTCGACGCTCTGCTGATGGGGATGAAGTCGAAATGGCGATACAACATCCGGCTCGCTGAACGAAAGGGCGTGACGGTGCGTCGTGGCAGTTGCGAAGATCACTCGTTGCTGTACAGCATATACGAAGAGACGGCGAGCCGCGGCGGGTTTATCATTCGTCCCGAGTCGTATTATCGTGACGCCTGGGGATCTTTCATCGAGGCTGGACTGGCCCAACCATTGATTGCCGAGGTGGAAGACGAAGCCATAGCTATGGTGATTATCTACCGCTTCGGCAAGCGCGCGTACTACATGTACGGCGGATCACGAAGCGTTCACCGTGAGAGAATGCCGAACAATCTTCTGCAGTGGGAGGCCATCAAGTGGGCCAAGGAGAAGGGCTGCACGGTCTACGATATGTGGGGGGCACCGGACCAACTCGATGAATCAGACCCTATGTGGGGCGTGTATCGATTCAAAGAAGGATTCGGCGGGGAGTTCGTGGAGCACATCGGCGCGTGGGACTACCCGCCATCAGGAACTGTGTACTGGCTGTATAGCGTGGCAATGCCACGCGTGCTAGCAGTCATGCGCCGGCTCCATTGGCAGAGAGCCTCAGAGGGCAGCTAGCGGTCTGAGGGCTGAATTTGCCGTCCGACTCTGGAGGCGTCTCGAACAGGGGGGCGGAATAGCAGGGCATAGCAACCCTCCAGACTCACCAGCGAGTTGAGAAAGACCGCTGGTGCTACGTCGGGCCGCCACGCACCCGACTTCTCCTTCGTGAGCTGTTAGGAGTCAGTGATGAATGATCAGTCAACCTGGCAGTTGGCAACGCAGGCAGTACACGCAGGCAGGCCGACGTCAGATCAAGACCTCCAACCTACAGTCGTACCGATCCATCCCTCGGTCACCTATCGCTATCGTTCGATGGAGTCGCTGGATCAGGTGCTGGCAGACAGCGAGAGGGGGTACGTCTACGCACGATACGGCAGTCCGACGGTCGCCGCGCTGGAGGAGGCCGTGGCTGCGCTGGAAGAAGGGGAGGCGGCACTTGCGTTTGCCTCAGGTATGGCTGCTATCCACGCCGCTCTTCTGGCGGTGGGTGCGCGGGCCGGCTCAGCCGTGGTCGCGGCTCAGGACATCTACGGGGGCACACACACGCTATTGGATCAGATGATGTCGTCTCAGGGCGTAACCGTCCGCTTCGTGGATGTGAGCAACCTGGGAATCGTAGAAGAAGTCTGTGCTGACCTGGAGCCAGTGGCCCTTCTGGTGGAGACCATCTCCAACCCGCTGCTCAAAGTGGCTGATCTGCCCAAATTGGCCCGTATCGCTCATCAATGCAGGGCGGCTTTCCTGGTGGATAGCACATTTGCCACACCCTACCTTATTCGTCCCCTCGTCCTCGGTGCCGACGCGGTGATCCACAGTGCCACGAAGTACCTGGCTGGTCATGGTGATGTCCTTGGCGGTGTCGTGGTGACGTCCAAGGCGATGCGCAGGGATCTGCTTGAGGTGCTAAAGGTGACAGGAGGCAATCTAGGCCCCCAGGAAGCCTGGCTCGCGCTGCGAGGGATCCGCACGCTCGCTCTACGGATGCGACAGCACTGCGAGAACGCTCTCAACGTGGCGCGATGGTTGCAGGGTCACCCTAGCGTAACACGCGTCTTCTATCCGGGCCTGCCTTGCCACCCAGACCATTGCCTGTCGAACGAGCTGTTCGGAGAAGCGGGATATGGAGGCATGCTCTCCTTCGAGCTCGGAGACGCAGGCCAGCAGGAGGTGTTTCGCCTCTTTGAAGCGCTCAACCTGTGTCTGCCCGCCACGACACTTGGCGACGTTCACAGTCTATTGCTCTACCCAGCACACTCATCCCACCGATCATTGAGCGCCGAAGAGCGAGCTCGTATGGGAATCAGTAGCGGGTTGGTGCGTATGTCAGTGGGAATCGAAGCCATCGAGGATCTGCTGCAGGATCTGGACCAGGCCCTGGCTACTCTGGGTGCGTAAGCCAGACCCCGCAAGCATCTGTACCTAGACCTTGGTTCCCGCCTGTGATCTCAAGGCAAATGAACAATGTGAGGTGAACCATGACCATCGCCGTCTTTCTCGCCGATGACCATACTGTCGTTCGAGAGGGATTGCGGGCGTACCTCGACGCTGAGCCAGATATCCAGGTGGTCGGCGAAGCCGGTAACGGACGTGATGCTGTAGGACTGATCGCAGAGCTTGAGCCAGATGTGGCAGTGCTGGACATTGGCATGCCTGAGCTCAACGGGGTCGATGCCACAGCAGAGATATGCCGGCGGAACCCCTCGGTGCGGGTCGTCATCCTGTCTATGCACTCAACAAACGAATACGTTTTTCGCGCCCTCCGGGGGGGTGCCAGTGGGTTCGTCGTGAAGGACTCGGCTGGACGAGAGCTCATAGACGCCGTACACGCAGTGCACGCGGGTCATCACTATCTGAGTCAGAAGATTTCCGACCAAGTGATCGAGGACTACGTGGAGCACCGGGAGGCTATCGAGGACCAATCGCCGTTGGACCGCCTCAGCGACCGAGAGCAACAGATCCTAAAGCATCTAGTCGAGGGGAAGACAACCGCTGAGATCTCGGAATCGCTTTCTCTCTCCAACACGACGGTCAACACGTACCGCAGTCGGCTGATGAAGAAACTGAATATGCATGATCTCCCGTCGCTGGTCAAGTTCGCCATACGCCACGGACTGACCGAAGTGGAGTAGCCCGAGGAGCTAGGATTAACGAATCGGCAGCAGCCAAGACCTCGCGGGGCGCGTTTCCGCAACCGGCCCCAGGCTGAGAGCGTAGCAGCTCAACTACAGACACCTACGGATCAGCATCTGTCGCACCCACGCCACACACCCCATCTAAC